>CALKIP010000078.1 GCA_937995995.1 uncultured bacterium | reverse complement strand
GCGCGGCTCGCAGCCCGAGCCGGCCAGGGAGGCGAGAGCGAGGAGCGTCGTTGCAGCGCGACGGATGAAACCACTTCGAGGCCCGAAAACGGGCATCTGTATGACGTTGAATGACACGGTGTCACCCCCGTCATCTCGGCCGCGGCAGGCGCAGTCGTACAGGATGAATTGGGACTCAGCCCGCCATTCCGGCTGCCGACCGGCCGACGCCGCGAGCCTCGATCGGGCGCAGGCGCCACCGCCCGTAGGCGACCATCGCTGCTACGACGCAGAGGATCGCCGTGCTCACGGCCGACGCGGTCTCGGCCCTGGCGATATGCAACACGGTCGCACTGAGGACGACGAAGCCGAGGCAGCCGGCGGCCAACGACGTGAGCCACGGCGATACGCGGGTCAGCGCGGGCAGGATCAGGCCGACCGCGCCAGCGATCTCCGCGACGCCGAGAAAGATTCGAAAAACGACGCCCAGTTCCTCATTGATGATGGTGAGAAGCTCCGGCGGCGGCGAAACCAGCATCCAGCCGTGCGCCGCGAAGACGGCGGCGAGGAGCAGCTGCAGGATCCAGAGCACGATATTCATGGTGGTCTCGTCCCTCTCGACGGTGAAGGTGATCGGTTCCAACCTATACGTCGAATGAGGCACCGCGGAATCGACTCCCGCGATGACAGGTCGCTACCGACGAGCCGATCACGGTTGGGTGGATCCTTGGCTTGCCTTTTGGGATGAGGTCGCGATCACCTCTCGCCGGGACAATGCGTCAGCGGTGAACCGCCACCGCCGAAGGGTCGGAACTCGCCGCTACCACGAAATAGACGGGCAGGTCGAGTGCACGCTCTACACTGGCTGCGACATCGGCGACCCGACCACGCGGCTGGCCGCTCGATAGCCGCAACGCCGATGTCATCCGGCAAAGTCGAGCTTGGTCCGGTGCAACGAGATCAAGACCACTCCGGCGAGAAGGGTGCCAACGACCAACGCTGTAAGGACCCGGGTCACGAGCGATTCCGGTCCCCTCAGGCCACGGAGGCACAACCGCCGGGCTTGTGGACCCGCGTTCGAGATGCCGGATACTTCTCGAGCAGGTCCACGGGTCGAGCGGGGCGGCGGACCAGCTCTCCACCGCAGTTGGGACAGACGAACGCCAGCGTACCCTCGGTGCACGACTCACAGAAGGTGCACTCGAAGGTGCAGATGAACGCCTCCGTCGACTCCGGCGCCAGGTCCCGGTCGCAGCATTCGCAGTTCGGCCGCATTTCGAGCATCGATGGACGTCTCCAGGATCAGGGTTGTACGGAAGCGCACCTGCACTACGCCGCCGTCCGTGTCATTGGCTCGTTACTCGCCCGCCCTCACCTCGGGACCCAAAGTATACCGACACGCCGAACCGGACACCGTCGTCGGCCAATCGCACCCCCCATTCGGTCGGAGAGGAGTCCGATCCGAGTACAGCCGTAAGGGCCGACTGGTACTCGGCCGAAAGGCTGATGCGCGGCCGCACGAACCATTCGGCCCCGATCGCACCGCCGACGCCGAGAGACAACTCATGGACGGAAAGAGCTTCTCCGTCGGGCGGGCTCCACCGTCGCGATTCGATGCCCACCAGCGGACCGACCCCCCAGTACATGTGGAGGTCGCCGTACGGATCACTCGCCAGTGTCGGGTAGCGCAGGAAATGCGTTACCAGTCGGATCCTGGCATCGGTCAAGTCGGGCTCGCCGCCCCTTCTACTCGAGTGTCCGGATGCGAACGATGCGCCGTACCGGAAGGCCCGTCCAGGCGCCCGATGGTGCTTGGCGGAGATGGCTCCTCCAGAAAACGCGCCGAGAGTCATATTCTGGGCGACCCCGAACTGGAGCGCCCACGCATCTTCCCTCAAGCTATGGGGATCAGTGGCCGACTGCTGAGCCGACAGCCCGGTCGCGGAAAGGAAGATGGCGACCACGGCCCAGCCTGGATTGAAGGACTTCTTCATCGCTTCCATCCTGTGAAATGTGGATGTCGTGAGGCGGGGA
>CALKIP010000077.1 GCA_937995995.1 uncultured bacterium | reverse complement strand
CCGCCCCTCGGTGCCTCAACTGACCAAGGGTGCGTCTCCATCTTTTTAAAACAGGCCGATCTTGGCACGGCCGCGACGCCGCAGCCGGATCTCGGGGAGGGTCAGGACGTCGGAATCGAACAGGAGCGCGCCCTCGCCGCTGGATGCTGCGGCTATAATGCGAGTCGAGTCTCCGAGCAGCTTCTTGAGGTAGTCGGTCTCCTCGGGGAGCGCCGCGGCGAGGACGACGGCCTTCGCACCCGTCTCCCGGGCCACGACGGCCGCGCCATCGAGGATCGCACGGTTCCTGTCCTCCATTCGCCTCTCCCGTTCGGGCGGTGCCCCGACCGCCGAGGCTGCAACCCGTGGGCCGCACGTCGTGCGGCATGGCGCTTGCCCCGCTGGTCGGCCCTAAACCCCGGTCCCGAAACGAAGCGAGTCGCGAGATGAACGGCGACGATCTCCCGATCCTGCGGGCCACGTACGAGCGACGCCTCGACAACGGCCTCACCGTCCTGGTTCGCGAGGACCGTTCCGCGCCGGTGGTGGCGATCGTGACGCACGTCAAGGCCGGCTACTTCAACGAGCCCGACCGGGTGGTGGGGATCAGCCACGTGCTCGAGCACATGTACTTCAAGGGCACGGAGCGATTCGGCGCGGGCGAGATCGCTCGGGCGACGAAGGCGGTGGGCGGCTACCTCAACGCGGGCACGATCTACGACTACACGAGCTACTACACGGTACTGCCCTCCTCGGCACTCGAGCGCGGACTGGAGATCCAGTCGGATGCACTGCGCAACTCCGAGATCGACCCGGAGGAGCTGGCTCGGGAGCTCCAGGTCATCATCCAGGAGGCGAAGCGCAAGCTGGACAATCCACGTGCCGTGGCGCGCGAGTCGCTCTACGAGGAGATGTTCGACGTGCACCGGATCCGTCGCTGGCGGATCGGCACCGAGGAAGGGCTCAGGCGGCTGACCCGCGAGGACGTGTGGCGGTACTACCGGGAGCTGTACCTCGCAGCGAACACGGTGCTCGTCGTGGCCGGTGACGTCGATCCGGAACGGGCTTTCGCGCTGGTCGAGCGCTACTACGGCGACATGGCCGAGGGCGAGCCTCTCAAGGAGCCGTCGCCCGAGGAGCCGGAGCGCCGTGGCGTACGCTTTCGGGAGATGGCCGGCGACATCGTCGAGGCCCACCTGGAGTGGGGGTGGCGGACGCCGGGCGTACTGGATCCGGACACGCCGGCGCTGGACCTTCTCGCTGTGGCGCTCGGTCAGGGACGTGCTTCCCGCCTATACCAGGGCGTGCGCGAGGCCGGTCATGTATCCGGTATCTCCGCGTCGAACTACACGCCCACGGAACTGGGTGTCTTCAACGTGAGCGCCGATTTGCGGCCCGAGGACACGGGGGCCGCCGTGGGTGCCATCTGGGGCGAGGTCGAGGCGCTTCGGCGGGACGGCATCGCCGAAGAGGAGCTGGAGCGCGCGAAGAACCTCCTCGAAGCGCGTCTACTGAGGAACCTCGAGACGGTCGAGGGACAGGCAAACCTGCTGGCCCGGTGGCAGGCGTATGGCGACTGGCGGCTCCTGAACCGCTACGCCCGCGCCATCCGTGAGACCCCGGCCGACGAGGTTGCGCGGGTGGCGCGTGACTACCTCGCCCTGGATCGTTCGACGGTGCTCGTCTACCGACCGGAGTCGGCCGAGCCGCTGGGCTGGACGGCGGACGTCCTCGAGGAGTTGGTCACGGATGCCTCCGCGGCATCGGAAGCCGTGGCCGGGCGTCGCGCGACGAGTGTGCCTGTTCCGTCGCGTCGTGCATCGGCGACTGCCCAAGGTGTCGAGGACGGCGTCCACTTCTACGAACTGCCGAGTGGCGTCCGCGCGGCGATCCAGCCCAGGCCGACGTCGCCTCTGGTTTCGATGGGGATCTTCGTGCGGGGTGGCGCCATCCGCGAGACGGAGGACGTTGCGGGGATCACGGGGCTCCTCGCGCGCGTCTCGCTCAAGGGCACGAGGACGCGGGATGCACGCCGGATCGCCGAGGAGACGGAGGCGCTGGGCGGCTCCATTTCGCCCACGGTCGGTGCGGACCTCCTCGGCTGGTCGCTCGCGTTGCCGGCTCGGCATGTCGACGCCGGGCTCTCGCTCCTGGCCGACGTCGCCCTGCGGCCCACCTTCCCGGAGGAGGAGCTGGAGCGGGAGAGGAAGGTCGCGCTGAGCAGCCTCGATCGGCTGCGCGATGACATGTACCGCTACCCGATGCGCCTCTTCCTCCAGGCCGCGTTCCGGGGGCATCCCTACGGGTTTTCGACCGCCGCGACCGAGGCCGCCCTTCGTCGCCTGGGGCGGGGTGATCTCGAGTCCTGGCACCGGGGAGAGGTCCTCGAGGCCAGGCCTTGGGTCCTCATCGTGGGCGGTGTGGAACCGGACGCCGTGGCCGAGCGTGTCGCCGCCGAGCTCGAGGAGGTGCGCGGGCTGCCCGAAGCGGAGCCGCCGAGTCGTCCGGAATGGCCGGAAGGGCCGCGCACCGAGGCGGAGCACCGCGACAAGGCCCAGACCGCGCTCCTGATCGGCTTCCCGGGGCCGGATCGGAACCACCCCGATTCGTACGCCATGGACGTGCTCTCCAACGCGATCAGCGGTCTCGGCGGGCGTCTCTTCGAAGAGCTGCGCAGCCGCCGCTCGTTGGCTTACACCGTCTCGGCGTACCCCCTGGCGCGGCGGTTGGGCGGTGCTTTCGTCGGCTACATCGCGACCTCTCCGGAGCGGGAGGACGAGGCGCGGCGTGGCTTGCTCGAGACGTTCGAGCGCCTCACCGAAGAGACGCTCTCACCGGACGAGCTGGAGCGGTCACAGGAGTATACGATCGGCGCCTGGAAGATTCGCGGCCAGACCAACTCCGCGCGCGTGGGGGACCTCGCAGGCGCGCTTCTGCTGGGCGAGGGACTGGTCGAGATCCGGGAGTTCGAGGAGCGGATCCGGGCGGTGACGCCAGTGGAGATCCGCGAGGCGATGACGCGCTACTACGATCCGAACCTACTGGTCGAGGGAGTCGTGCGTGGGGCAGGCGGGGCGCGCTGAACGGCTGCGTCAGGGACCGAGCCGGCGCTCGGCTCTCAATGTCGGACCTTCGATCTCGTTCAGCCTCGCGGCGGCGGCCTCGGCGCGCCGACGGAAGGGGGGATCGCCCTGGCTCCAGACCCGGGCGACCCAGCGGTAGTGTGGCCCCGCGCGGTCGGGTCGGCCGGTCCGGTCCCACGCCAGTGCGGCGAGCTCGTGCAGCTCGGTGTGCGTGGCGTAGAATCCGCTGGCGCCGACCGGACCGCGCAGTGCCGTCTCCATCTCCCTCGCCGCCTCCTCAGCCCGTCCCGCCAGGAGGAGCGACCTGCCGAGCTCGAGATTCGCACGGATGTAGCCGGACGCCGGTGAGAACAGGGAAAGTCTGAGCTCCCGGATCGCGCCGTCGTGGTCACCGCGGGCGCGGAGGAGCAGCGCGCGGACGTAGTGGTGCAGGCGCTGGTCCCGCGCGTAGGCACTCTGGGCGCCCACACTGCGGATCGTGTCGGCCAGGGCGGCCAGGCGCGCGGTGTCGCCGGCGGCGGCCCACGCAGAGGCGGCGTGGGTCAACATCCACGCACGGTGCCGCGCGTTACGTGGTGGCGAGCCAGCGACGAACTCGATCGCCGCTATGGAGTCGAAGATCGCGGCCGCGCGGCGGTGCTCGCCCAACTCGAAGAGGACCTGTGCCTGGGCGCCGGCGTGGAAGACCGAAGGGACGCGCGACGAGGTGTGCGCTTCGACTTCCCGCAGCTCGGTCGCTGCGTGGAGGGCAGCTTCCAGCCTGCCCTGGGTGCGGAGCCCGATTACGTAGCTCCAGAGTGCGTCGGCCCTGGTGGCCGGGTCGGCCGAGCGGAGGCGCGAGGCGAGGAGTGCGTTGGCGGCCTCCGGATCACCGTCGCGGAGGAGGATCTCGGTCCGGAGGTTGAGGAGCGGCGTGCCCGGCTGCCGGGCTTCGGCGCTGTCGACGGCCGCGTCCGCGTCCGCCAGCCGGCCGGCGCCCATGTAGCCGTAGGCGAGGCCGATCCAGGGTTTGGCCGAGTTGGGCTGACGCCGCGCCCAGTCCAGGTGCAGGCGCTCGGCGGCCTCCAATGAATCCGCGATATGGTAGGTGGTTCCGAGATCTTCGAAGGCATCGCATGCGCGGCAGCGGGAGCCGGGAAGGGTCAGGCTGAGCGAGTCCAGCTCGATGGTGCGGCGCAGGTAGCGCGCGGCTGCCTCGAAGTCTCCGGCCCAGAGGTAGGCACGGCCGAGGAGGAGCGGTCCATCGGGCTCGTGCGGGTAGCGGATGGCGAGGGTCTCGGCTATGGCGAGCCGCTCGGGCGCATCCATCCGGGCCGCGTGCTCGGCAAGGATCAGGAGGCGTTCCCTGTCCGAAGCGCCTTCGGCAAGCCGTACGGCACGCTGCAGCAGGTCGAGCGAGCCGGGGAGTTCCGCGGTCAGCGCTGCGTAATACGTCGCGATCGCGAAGGAGGAGTCCTCCCGGATCGCCGCTTCAAAGAAATGGTTGGCGGTGGCGTGGTCGCCGAGGTGATAGGCCCGCAATCCTTCCTGGTAGAAGCGGTAGGCCGGAAGCGACGTCGTCGTGATGCGTGCGAGGTTCGGGGCCGATCCGGCGAGACGCGCCGTGGCTGCGTCGACCAGCTCGAAGGCGTCGGCCCCATGGACCGTGTAGGAGCTCAGGATCTCGCCGTCCTTCAGGTCGATGCGGCGAAGCTCCAGACGAAGAGCGCCGTCGGGACGGCGAAACAGCCCGCCCTCGAGGATCTCGTCCGCGCCGGCCGACCTGGCGGCGCGAAGCATCTCCTGCGCACCCGCGCCGCGCTCTCCGATCCGGGCAAGCATCTCGTACATGCGTGCCGTGCTGATGACGCGCAAACCGGGCGCCTGTGCGAGTCCGGTCGCGAGCATCTCCGGGAGGAGCCGGGCGGCGGCGGAGTCGGCCGGATCCTGGGCGCGTACCGCGCCGACGGCTACGATGGACGGCTCGTCGCCGGGCCCGGAAAGCTGGAGCCCGCCGAGGAAGGCGGCGAGGAGGAGGGTGGCCGCGGCACCCACCCATTGCCACCGCCCGGCCATCGTGCGCCGGCTCTGCGGCACGGGTGTGGCCAGGATCGCCCGTGCCTCCCGCTCCAGCGACTGCCGGCGGGGAAGGGGAAGCCGCTCGTAGGTGACGCGTCGGACCAGCTCGTGTCCGAAAGCGTACCCCGTTCCCGGCGGGTGGACTTCCCTCAGGAGCCGGCGGGTGACGAGCTCGTCCAGGGCATCCGATAGGGCGTCGACGTCGAGCCCGGTCAGGCGCTGGAGGGGACCGACCGGCACGGGCGTCGGGAGCACGCTGGCCGCCGCAAGGACGGATGCCGCGGCCTCGCCCAGGTGATCGAGCCGCCGCCGCACTGCCTCCCGCAAGTTCGACGGGAGCGGGAGACGTCCTGTGGATAGCGAGGGGTCGAGGCGCCACGAGCCGCTGGCATCGAGCGCGAGGTGCCCCTCCTCGACCAGCGTCGCGACCATCTCGACGACGAATCTCGGGTTGCCCTCGCTCTCGGCATGTAGACGGTGTGCGAGCTCGCGGCGTACATCATCGGGGAGCGCGAGCATCGAGGCGAGCATCGCCTCGAGTTCGGACTCGGTGAGGGGCTTCAGCCGCAGTCGCTGAACCAGACCGTTGTCCGGCAACTCGGCAAGCTCCGAGATCTCGGCGAAACCCTCCTCCGTGCCGGTGACCAGGAGCATCACGCCCTCGGGCAGGCGCCGGGCGAGCGACAGGATCAGCTTCCGTGACTCCGGATCTGCAGAGGGGAAGCGGTCGACGAAGAGGACGACCGGCTGCTCCGCGGCGACGTCGGCCAGGACGCGTACGAGCCCGTCCTCGATCGCCTGCGCTTTACCGGTCGGCTCGGGGAGCGCGCGGAAGCGCTCGCGGATCGAAGGGACGAGGAAGGCGATCTCGGCGAGGCACGGATCGGGCGCACCGGCGAGCCCCGAAGCCGTCCGGAGCCCCGCAAGGAGGTTACGCGCCGTGGCGAGCGGGGTGTCTCGTTCGGCCTCGTAGCCCTGTGCGTCGAGGACGAGAATGCGTCCGTGTCCGGCCGAGCGGAGGAACTCCTCGCAGAGGCGCGTCGTCCCCACACCCGTCTCGCCCTCGACCCGGAGGATCGCCCGCCCTCCGCCGGCGACCCGCCGCAGCGTCGAATCGAGCAGGGCGAAGGCGTCGCTTCGCCCGATCAGGTCGGGGGTGAAGAGCGGGACCGGTCCCATCCGGACCGGCTCCGCGGGGGCTCGTTCCTGCTGGAGGCGCTCGCCGAGCTGGACGACTGACGGCGGCGGCGCATGTTCCAGCTCTCCCGTCCAACGGGCGACGAAGCCGGAGTGGACCGCCCGTGCTTCGTCCACCCTCCCACTCGCAAGGAGAATCTCGACCCACCGCACGAGTGGGCGCTCTTCGAGTGGAAACTCCCGCGCCCGGCGTTCCGCCCAGTGGATGGCTTCGGACCACGCACCACGGGACTCCGCCTCCCCCATGAGCTGCTCGAGGACCGCGTCCAGCCTTTGGCGCAGGCGGGCGCGCTCACTTTCGATCCACGCGCGGACGACCTCGCCGCCCGTATCCTCGGCCGCGGGGAGAAAGTCGCCCTCCCACAGCTCGGCGGCTTCGATCGGGCGTCCGGCCGCCGCGGCGGCTTCGAAGGCATCGGCGTCGATCTGGATGGCTTCGGGACGCACGGCGACCCGCTCCGCGTCCGCCTCGATCGCCTCGCCGAGGACTCGCCTCAGGCGCAGCACCACCTGCCGCAGGGAGTTGCGGGCGTTGGCCTCGGTGGACTCGCTCCAGAAGTGCGCCGCGAGCACGTCTCGGCGCACTCCGCCGTCCCCCGCTCGCGCGACGTAGGTCAGGAGGACGAGCTCCTTGCGACGGGCAGGAAGACGCTCCCCGTCCTCCGACAGGAGTTCGATCCGTCCCAGGGTACGGAGGTGAAAACGCACGGATGGTTTTCGCAGTGGCGGAGGTGTGATCGTCTGCCGGGAATACTTGACGGGTGTGCCGAGAAGGGAGGGCACAGCACACCAAGATGGTTTTGCCCGGTAGGGGCTCGCAAGTCCGTGGGCGCGAGGCACGTGCTCGAGTCCCGCGATGCGGATAACGGCGACGCTAACGGCGGGATCGCGGCGCGGGCGTATCCTGTTCCCGCGTGGGCTCCAGCCCGAAGGCGCTCCCCGAACCCGGACGGCCGCCATGACCGAATCCGAGCGCTCGATGCCGCGCACCTATCGCTACTTCATGATCCGCGTGGACTCGGGAGATGAACGGCGGCCACGGCTCACCGGCGTCATCGAGTGGATGACGACCGGCGAGAAGCGGCGGTTCACGAGCCGAGACGAGCTTCTTCGGCTCCTCGAGGATTGGAGCGGTGTTCCGGCGGAAGGTCCCTCGAGCGTCACGCGGGGGCCCGACGTCACTTCGTACGGAGGGATATCTTGACTTACCGTCTGCACACGGCGCTGTTCTTCTTTGTCTTCCTCGCCTCCGCCCTCCCCCTGGCGCCGCGGCTCCATGCTCAGGGAGCGGCGGACCGTGGCTGGTACGGCTCGATCACCATCACCGACACGTACCGATACGGCCCCAAGGTCTCGGGGATGACGACTTGCCAGATCGTCGAGGAGAACTGGAAGGGCGAGGTCCGGGCAGAGATCGAAGATCACCCGCTCGATCTCGGCGAAGTCCCGGCAACCGGCTCCACCCAGAAGGTGAGGAGGTGGGAGACCCGCTCGCCGGCTCCGCCGGAATGCCGTGATTGGGAGCCCATATGCAAGGGGGTGAGCAGCGTGACCGCGAGCGCGAGTGGCAAGCTCGTCGCCGGGTTCCAACTCACCGCCGGGGAATCGTTCCAGAAGCCCGGAGAGTTTCGACTCGTCTGGAACGTTCCGGAGGGCGTGCCCGGCCAGGAAGGCCGCCTCGAGGTGGGGGCGGGAGGGTGCAGAGTGGTCACGGACCCGACTTCGCTCTGGCCGATCCCGGGCACCGGCTGGATCACGGGGCACTACGACCCACAAAACCCGGATGTCATCGCGGGCACCTTCACGGAGCAGCAGGGCGAGCACACGTACGTCGTCTCGCTCAACCTGCGCCGCGGCGCGCCGCCGGAGAAGGACAAGGTGAGCGTCGTGCTGAACGGGGCGTGCGAAAGCATCGCCGTGGGCGAGGCGATCAATGTGACGGCGGTGGGGACGCCGGCGGGTGGAACCTTCCGTTTCTGGGCCGAGCCCGGCAATGCCGTGGAGGTGATGCCCCTGGCCGCCGCGGCCATGGTGCGGGCCGTCGCGCCCGGAAGCGAGACGCTGCACGTGGAGTACACCGCGCCGGACGGGAGCAAGGCGAAGTCCTCACAGCCACTTTCCTGCGTGCGCGTGGCGACGCTGAACGGCGGCGCTCCGCTCCAGATCGGCCTCCACGACGTCGACGGTCGGCGACTCGACGGGGTACGGACCGTCTCGGTCGAAGCCGAGCCGGGCCCCGCCTCCCTCGTCTACCGCGCCGCAGATGCCGCCATCGTCGGCCTCGCGCCCACGACTTCGGCGCTCCAGGTCCAGGGTGTGAGGGTCGGGCAGACCACGGTGCAGGCGTACACTTCGTGTGGGCAGCCCGTCGGCGCGCCCCTGGATGTCGAGGTCGTCCCCTGCGACGACCGGGTCACCGGAGAACTCAGGACGCGTGAGCGGATGTTGCGGCTGCGCCTGGACAGCAACCGCCGCCAGCAGACCGAAGTCACCGGCGACGACGAGTTCGAGCGCGCTTCGCGTGAGGGGCCGGAGAACATAGCCAACTTCGCCCGGAAGACCGCGGAGCTCACCATGGTCATCGGCAGCATGAGGGCCAAGCCGACGGACAACATATCTCAGTTCTCCGATGTCTATTCCTGGTATACCGCCGCGGAGGATGCCGTAAACGGCGATTACCGCGGCAGTGCCCTCACGAGCGTCATCACTTCGTTGAAGAATGCCCACGCCAAGGCGTTGGCCGGTGCGATCAAAACGGCCCACGAGGCCGCCGAGGCCGCGCGGAAGCTCGGCCGGGACCTGGGCACGGCCAAGGGCGCCGCCGACCGGCTCGATGAGCTGGAGCGGCAGGGGCGGGAGACCCAGGCGGAATTGGAGGAGGTGTGGCGCGTCCTGTATCAGGTCTGCCGGCGCGAGAAGACGGGTGAGCCACCGCCGAGAGGGGAAGAAGGTGAGGCCGGACAGCCGCCACACGAGCCGGATACCGGGCCGGAGCCCCGTGAGCCACGGCAAGCGACCGAGCCCGAGGCAGGAAAGTCGTCAGAGCCGCCCGCGCCGCAGACCGGCGATCCCGAAGCCACGACCGATCGGGCCACCGAAGATGCGCCGCCTCCATCGGACGAGGTCGTCGTGGAGCCGCCGTCGGCCGATCCTCCCACCTCGAGCGGACCGTCGGGCGTGTACGGGACCGGACTCTGTGGCTGCACGACGGCGTCGGCCAACCCGGCGATACCGCTCCCCGTGAGGCTGGGGGGGATGAAGAACTGTGTGGACGGCTTCCGCATCGGCACACTCGAGCCGTTGCACCAGGAGCTCCAGGCGCTGGAAGGGCTGGTCGGGAAGCTAGAGTCGATCGCCGCGCGTCCGGAAGCCGAGCCGCCGGAGCAGCTGGACGCCTTGCGCGCCGAAGGGTGGGGAGGCGAGCGACGGGAACGGGCGACTGGCCTCTTCGCCGAAGTCGAGGAGTACACCTCCGCCTCCTGCGGGCCCGTGCTCGAAGACACCTTCCGGGCCACCGTGGAGTCCATCCGGGTCAAGTATTGATGCGGGATCCGGTTGGTCATCCAACCTCGTGACGGACGAGCATGGGCACATGGGCGTGGGTTCGCCCCGCTCCTGGGCCCGTGCCCGTCCGCGACTCGAAACCTGAACGCATCTTCGCGATTCGGTAAATGGGGACAGTGATGCTTGAAGCGATGATGAGGTCGTGCAATCCAGTCCGGGACGCCGTCCTGGTACCGGTGCTGGCGCTTTCCTTCGTTTTCGGAGGGGTACGAGATGCCGTGGGGCAGCAGGGAGAGGCGCTCCACAGAGCCGTGGCGATCTCGCTCGATACGGGGGACCTCAGTGAGGTGGAGCGGCTGATCGCCTCGGGCGCTCCGGTCGATGCCCGAAACGGCGCCGGGATGACGCCGCTCATGAGCGCGGCGTTCGCCGCGCGGCCGCGGATCGTCGAGCGGCTCCTCGGGCACGGCGCGGACGCCAACGCGGCGGACGGCGGCGGGACGTTCGTGCTTCAATACGCGCTGATGTTCGAAGGCGATTCAGAGGCACGCGCCGAGATCGTGCGCATGCTGCTCGCCGCGGGCGCGGATCCCGGGCGGCTACCCGGAGGGGGGACGCAGACCATCGCACTGGCCGAGATGCTGGGTCACGGCGAAGCGGTGCGGCTCCTGCAAAGCGGCGGCAAGGTGGCCGCTGCCGAGCCCGAGCCCGCCGTCCGGGTGGAGACGGTGCGGTGGCGGTCGATCCACCCCATGCAAATGGTGAACTGGAGGACGTCGGGGCTCACCTGCGGCCTCTCGGACGCCGACGAGCTGTACTGCTGGGGGATCATCACACCGAGTGACCAGGACCCGCACCCGATCGGGATGCCATCTACAATCGGAACAAGCAAGTGCAACAAATTTTTTCATACGGTCGGC
>CALKIP010000076.1 GCA_937995995.1 uncultured bacterium | reverse complement strand
ACTTCGGTGCCGAGCAGCTCGATGGCGCGCATCACCTGGGCGTGCGGCATGGGGCCGACCGTGAGCTGGATCAGGAAGCGCTGGTGCCGGAAGAGCTCGTACTGGAAGAGGATCTTGTCGATCACTTCCTGTGGGCTGCCGATGAAGTTCGCGCCCCGTAGGGTAGCTTCTGCATCGAACTGCCGACGCGTGAACGGCGGCCAGCCGCGTTCACGGCCGATTCGCGTCATCATCTCGGCGAAGGGTGGGAAGGCGAGGTCGGCGGCCTCCTGGGCATCGTCGGCCAGGAAGCCGTGGGAGTTGATGCTGATCGGCAGCTTGCTCGCGTCGTGCCCCGCCTTGTCGGCCGCTTCGCGGTAGAGATCGACGATCGGCTTGAAGCGCTCCGGCGCACCGCCGATGATGGCCAGCGCCATCGGCAGGCCGAGTGCGGCGGCGCGGATTACCGAAGGCGGCGAGCCGCCCACGGCGATCCATACGGGGAGTGGATCCTGGACCGGCCGCGGAAAGACGGGCAGATCGTCGATCGGTGCGCGGTGCTTCCCTGCCCACGTCACCCGCTCGTTCTCCCGTAGTTTCAGGAGTAGGTCGAGCTTCTCCGTGAACAGTTCGTCGTAGTCCGCGAGGTCGTAGCCGAAGAGCGGGAACGACTCGATGAATGAGCCTCTGCCGGCCATGATCTCCGCGCGCCCGCCCGAGATCAGGTCGATCGTCGCGAAGTCCTGGAAGACGCGCACCGGATCGTCGGAGCTCAAGACCGTCACTGCGCTGGTGAGACGGATGCGCTTGGTTCGCGCGGCCGCGGCGGCCAGCACGATGGCCGGCGTCGAGACCGCGTAGTCCGGCCGGTGGTGCTCGCCCACGCCGAACACGTCCAGCCCCACCTGATCCGCCAGCTCGATCTCCTCGAGCAGGTCCCGAATCCGCTGCTGTGCACCGAGTTGCCGGCCGGTGGCCGGGTCCATCGGCGTTTCCGCGAAGGTGTAGATCCCGATTTCCATGCCCACCAATCTATCCCCGGTATGGCTCCTACGCACCACCGCTCCGCGGGGGCGTCGGGTCGCCATGGCGCATCATCCGGTCCGCCGTCAGGGCAACGTCGCGGCGCCCCGGCCACCCTCGCGTGGATTGGGCTCTGCACCGCCGCCCACCTCCTTCGCGTACGCGCCAGCTCCGCCCATCACCCGAAACTGGCCCCCCTCCGATCCATGCTTGGCAAGTGGCGCCGATGCCTGCGCGGCGCCCCCACCGCCATATGTTTTCGCGCAATTGGGGCAGGAGCCGCGGGTGGGCCGAGGCTGGTCTATCGATTGCGACCGTGCCACTTCGTCGGGCTGAAGAAGAAGTTCGACACCGGCGGACGCTGGTGGGGGGTGGGGCGCGGGGTCGTCCGGTGCGGACATGAAGGATATGGAGGCAGTCGTGGCAGTGATCGAGCATGGGGGGCCAGGATCGCCGCACAGCCGTGGACGGCGCCGGGTCGCCGCGCGGCGCTCCGGGAGCTGGAAGCGCAGTGCTGCGGCCGCCGGGTTCGCGGCCGCCACCGCGGTCGCGGCGCTGGGGTTCGCTGTGCCTCTGGCGTACGGTCAGGGTGCCCCATCGGATGCCGGGTCGGCGGTGGCGCGAGCGGATGGGCAGTCGCCGCGCCCGGGCGATGTGGTGCGGCTCCAGGTTTGGCGAGAGCCGGACCTGTCAGGTGAGTTTCCGGTGGACGCGGATGGGTTCGTCGTCCTTCCACGGATCGGTGCGGTTCAGGCGTCCCAGCTTTCGACCGATGCACTGAAGCAGCTCCTGGTGGACAGCTACGCGGTGTACCTGAACCACGCGGCGATCGACGTCGAGGTCTTGAGGCGAGTGCAGGTTCTGGGCGAGGTCCGCAATCCGGGGGTGTACACGCTCGCGCCGACGATGACGGTGGCGGATGCGCTGGCAGTGGCGGGCGGGCGGACCGGCCAGGGTCATTCGCATCGACTGGACCTGATTCGTGATGGCGAGCGTGTGGCCGTCAACCTTTCGCCGGAGGAACGGATCGGCGATTCACCGATCCGCTCGGGCGACCAGTTGTACGTACCGGAGCGGAGTTGGTGGGCGCGCCACTCGGCGATCGTCTCCTCGGCCATCACGGCGAGTGCGAGTCTGTTGATCGCATTGATCCTCTGAGGTGGGCATGGTGGAAGAACGGCCCGGACGGAGCACGCTCGATCTGGATTATCTGACCCAGCTCACCCGCATCGCCCGACGCCACCTGTGGCTGGTCGCGGCCGTAGTCGTCGTCACCCTCGTCGCGGTCGGCATGTTCACCGCTCGGTCGACGCCGATCTACGAGTCGGAGGCCTGGATCCGGATCGACAAGGAGCAGTCGCTCCCGGGTCTGGATGTCCTCAAGACACTCTCCGATGAAGGCGACGAGGTTGGCACCGAGATGACCGAGCTGGCCAGTCGCACGCTGGCCGAGGAGGTAGTCGGCTCGACTGCGCTCCAGCTTCGGGTCGTCGAACCCCGGCGGGTCGCGCGAGCCCTCCTCGTGGAGGCGGCGCAGGTTCACCCGCATGCGCCGAAGGCGTAGTACGAGCTGAGCCGGCAGGATGATGGACGGTTTGTCGTTCGGGACCGGGCGGCGGACACACTCGTGGTGACGGCGGCGGTCGGGGAGACGGTCCGGCTCCCCGGCGTCACCTTCGTGCTGCGCCCTCGTGCCGCGGCCTACCAGACGCTCGTCCTGGAAGTCCAGCCTTACCGGGACGTGGTCGAGGAGCTGCGCGATGTGCTCGAGATCGAGCGTGCGCCCCGTGAGGCGAACATCATCATCATTCGATATCGGGACTCGGATCGCGGTCTGGTGCGTGATGTTCCGAACGCGCTCCTCAGTCATTTCATCTCGCGTCGTCAGCACGTCAACCAGACCGAGGCGCGGAGCACGGTCGAGTTCCTGGCCGGCCAGCTCGGCTCGCTGTCGGCACAGCTCGAGGCGGCGGAAGAGGAACTACGGCACTTCCGTGAGAGTCGGCAGGTGCTGAACCCGCAAACGGAGGCGGCGACGCAGCTCCAACGTCTGGCGGACCTGCAGGCGCGGCACAGTGTGCTCGAGACGGAGCGTGCTGCCCTCGGCGCGCTGCTCGCGGAGATTCGCGCGAGCGACCCGGGCGTGCGGACCCCGACGTCGCCCTCCCCGTACCGGCGCCTGCTCGGCTTCCCGACGATCCTGCGCAACCCTGCCGCCGCGGAACTGCTGCGCTCCCTGGTCACGGTGGAGAACCAGCGCGCGGAGCTCCTGGTCCGACGCAGCCTCGAGGATCCGGATGTGCGAGTCTTCACCACTCGGATCGAGGATCTGGAGGAGCAGCTCAAGTCGATCGCCGAGACGTACCACGCGGGGCTGGTGGCCGAAGTCGAGTCGCTGGACGGCGCACTGGCGCAGTTCGCCGATCAACTCGAGGCGATGCCGGATCGCGAGATGCGCTTCGCGCGCCTCCAGCGCGAGGCGTTGGTCCTCTCCGACATCTACACGCTGATCCGGACACGGCTCAAGGAGGCCGAGATCGCACAGGCGGTCGAGGACCCGAGTGCGCGAATCGTGGACCCGGCGATCGTGCCGAGCAAGCCCGTACGGCCGCGCCCGATACTGAATCTTCTGGGCGGTCTGGTGATGGGCATCGCGCTGGGCCTGCTCGCGGCGCTCCTGCGCGAGCACGGGGACCGGACGATCCGCACGCGTGGCGACCTGGAGAGCATCACCAGCTTCGCGGTCCTCGGCCTGGTCCCCCGGATCGAGAGCGAAGCGCCGACCGCGGCGCCGGTGGGCCACATTCGTCGGGTCAGAGTCCAGCTCGAGCGCTGGGGCGCCAGGATCACCGGCACGGAAGAGGCCGCGGCGCCTCCCGTCCGATCCACCCCTGCGCTCATCCTCGAGCGCGATCCCGATCGTTCCGCGGTGGAGGCCGCCTACGACCGGCTGCACACGAACATCAATTTCGCGAGCCCGGACGAGCCGGTCCGCGTCCTCGTGACGACGAGTGCGCTCCCCGGCGACGGCAAGACGACGAACACGACGAACCTCGCGATCTCCCTTGCGCGGAGCGGCCGCAAGGTGGCGCTGATCGACGCCGACCTGCACCGGGGCGCGATCCACGCGCTACTCGGCACGCCGCGTACACCGGGGCTCAGCAATATCCTGATCGGCTCGGCGGACCCTGCCGACGCGCTGCACGAGGTTGCCGTCGGCGGGAGCGGGTCGCTGCATGTGATCCCTACGGGCAAGCTTCCACCCAACCCGATCGAGCTGCTCCGCTCGGCGCGGATGCGTCCGCTGATCGAGCAGCTCAAGGCGGAGTTCGACGCGGTGTTCATCGATTCTCCGCCACTCAACCTCCTGGTCGACGCGTCGATCCTCGGCGCGATGGCGGACGGCGTCCTCCTCGTCGCGAGGGCGGGCGTGACGCCGAGGGCCGCGCTGGAGCTCGCCACCGAGCACCTGCGCCGGAGCCGCACTCCCGTAGTCGGCGCGCTGCTCAACGACGTCGACTTCCTGAGGGACTCCCTCTACGACAGCGCGTACCTCTACTACGGCTCCGGACGCTACGCGTACGGCACCGCCGAGGGGACGTCATGAGCGCTCTGGGAGCCCGCATTCCCGGGCGGTCGATTCTGACCGTCACTTTCCCGGCACCGGCGCAGCACCTAACCGGCGCCGGTTCGCGTCTGATCCATGAATTCGAATGGATGTTCATAGAAGCCGATGATGTTGGATCGTCAACGGATGCGCACCCGAGCCGCGCGGCTCCTGGATCTCGGGATGATGGCGGCCGCCTTCCTGGCGGCGGCGGGTGCACTGGAGTCCGATCTGGGCCCGGACTCACTCGGGCAGCTCCTCGAGTTGCGCGTGACCCTGGCGAGCGTGTTCTCGTTCGTACTCCTGCTGGTCGGCTGGCACGCGGCGCTGAACGCCTTCGGGCTTTACCCGCCGGCCGGCTTCCCTTCGACCCGCAAGGAGGCCGCGACGGTGGCCGGCGGAGTGAGTGCGGCGTGTGCCGTCCTCCTCATCGGCGACGCCATCCTCGATGTCCGGCTGATCACGCCCGCCTTCCTCGTCGCGTTCTGGATCTCGGGGACGTCGCTCGCCCTCGCGGTCCGCTGGGCGCGCCGCGCCCTGCTGCGCATCACGCGCCGAGGCGAGAGGGGGAGCAGGAACCTGATCATCGTGGGGACGAATCGACGCGCCATCGACGTGTACCGGCGCCTCGAAGCCGTCGCTGACTCCGAGTACCGCTTCCTCGGCTTCATCGACGATCCCTGGCCGGGGATGATCGAGGTCTACAGGAATCGGCTGCCGCTGCTCTGCGGTCTGGACGATGCCCAGCAGCTGCTGCGGGAGACGGTCGTCGACGAGGTGATCCTCACGCTGCCGCTGCGATCGTTCTACCGGAAAGCCGGCGAGATCGCCGCCGTCTGCGTGGAGCAGGGTATCGAGCTCCACCTCGTGGCCGACCTCTTCCCGGTGCGGAGCGGAGCACAGTACGATCCGCAGCACGATGCGAACCCCGTCGTGACCCTCTACCCGGCGGTGCAGCGCGGCACCGCGGCCCTCCTCAAACGGGGCCTCGACGTGGTGGGCTCCCTCACGCTCCTCGTGGCACTGAGCCCGCTCTTCCTGATCACGGCGATACTGATCAAGCTCGACTCGCCCGGTCCGGTCTTCTTCCGTCAGCAGCGCCGCGGGCTCAACAAGCGGCCGTTCACGATGGTCAAGTTCCGGACGATGCGCCCGGACGCGGAGAAGCTGCTGGTCGCCGTCGAAGCGCTGAACGAGGCGACGGGACCGAGCTTCAAGATCCGCGACGATCCGCGGGTGACGACGGTCGGCCGCTACCTGCGCCGCCTGAGCATCGACGAGCTGCCGCAGCTCATCAACGTGCTCATGGGCGACATGAGCCTGGTAGGCCCGCGCCCGCTCTTCGGCTGGGAGTACGAGCGGATCGGCGAGCCGTGGATCAAGCGCCGCTACTCGGTCAAGCCGGGGATCACGGGGCTGTGGCAGGTGAGCGGCCGGAGCGACCTGCCCTTCGACCGCCGCATCGAGCTGGACCTCGAATACATCGACAACTGGAGCCTGGATCTGGATCTGCGGATCCTGGTCCGCACGATCCCGGCGGTGGTCCGCCGGAAGGGGGCGGCATGACGGCACCGGAGCTCACCGTCGTCATCGTGAGCCACCAGACCCGTGCGGACCTGCGGCGCTGCCTGCGCTCGATCTTCGGGTCAACCCAGGATGTGCGCTACGAGGTCTGGGTGGTCGACAATGCCTCGACCGACGGCAGCGCGGAGATGGTGGAGCGCGATTTCCCGCGGGTCCGGCTCGTGCGCAGTGAGGAGAACCTCGGCTTCGCGCGGGCCAACAATCTGGTGCTGCGGCAGGCGCGGTCGGAGTTCGTGCTCCTCCTCAACCCGGACACGATCGTCCACGACCGCGCCTTCGACGAGCCGATCGCCTTCCTGCGCCGCACGCCCGAGGCGGGGATGGTGACGTGCCGCCTCGTGAAGGCCGACGGCACCCTCGACCTGGCGTGCCGCCGCTCGTTCCCCAACGCATTCGACGGCTTCAGCCGCGCGGTCGGGCTCGCACAGGCCTTCCCGCGCTCGCGTCTCTTCGCGCGCTACAACGTGACCTACCTCGACGAGAATGAAACGTACGAGGTCGACGCAGTGAACGGCGCGTACATGATGGTGCGCCGCAACGCGATGGAGCAGGTCGGGCTGCTGGACGAGGACTACTTCATGTACATGGAGGACCTCGACTGGTGTCACCGTTTCCGCGAGCACGGGTGGCGGATCTTCTACCACCCGACCACGACGGTGGTGCACCTGAAGGGACAGAGCGGGAAGCAGAGCAGCGGCCCGATGATCCACGCCTTCTTCGACTCGATGGAGCTCTTCTGCCGCAAGCGCTACGCCGTGGAGCAGCCGGCGTGGATCCTTTCGGCCACCTGCCTGGGGATCCGGACCTGGAAGCAGGCGACGCTGCT
>CALKIP010000075.1 GCA_937995995.1 uncultured bacterium | reverse complement strand
GGCCGACGGCCGAACACGAAATCCGATGCCCCCGGTGATCCACACGACCGAGGAGACTCCATGCGATACGCCCTCCTTCAAGGCACCCTCGTCGCCCTGGCGGCCGCGCTCCTGACCGCGGCACTGCCGGGGAGCACGCCGACCCGGACGGTGATCACGGGCCGGGTCGCGGATGCGACGGACGACCGCCCGCTCGCCGGCGCCCGCATCGAGCTGCGCGGGACTCGCCACGCCACGTCGAGCGATGCGGACGGACGATTTCGCCTGACCATCCCGACGGACACCAGGACGGGGCGCCAGGCCGTGCTCGTCGCGAGCCTCCTCGGATATGAGGATCAGACCGTCCGCGTCGACCTCGACGCGGACAGCATCCGTGTCGACATCTTTCTGCGCCCGACGTCGCTGCGCCTCGAGGAGATGGTCGTCACCGGACAGCGCCACGCCGCAGATGCCGCAGCCGCCGCGAAGCTCCACGCAGTCCCCTTCAGTCCGACCATCGAGTCACTGCCACCACCGCCGGCACACCATCGTCCACGCCCGGACTGGAATACGGAGGCGTACGACCTCATCCACGAGAATCAGTTCCTCGCGGTGGCGACGAACCCGCTCTCGACCTTCTCGATCGATGTCGACCGGGCATCGTACAGCAACGTCCGTCGTTTCATCCTCCGCGGCGAACGACCGCCCCGGGATGCGGTGCGCATCGAGGAGATGATCAACTACTTCCCCTACGACTATCCCGAACCGCGTGCGGGCGAGCCGTTCTCGATCACGACCGAGTCGTCGAGTGCGCCCTGGCGGCCGCACCACCGACTGGTCCGCATCGGGATCCAGAGCCCGAGGGTCGACCTCGAAGACCTGCCGCCAGGCAACTTCGTGTTCCTACTCGATGTGTCGGGCTCGATGAACTCGCCCGACAAACTGCCGCTCGTCAAGCGAGCCCTGCGACTGCTGGTCAACGAGCTTCGGCCACAGGACCGTGTGGCGATCGTCGTGTACGCCGGCGCCGCGGGGCTGGCGCTCCCCTCGACGCCCGGCGATCGCAAGACCGAGATCCTGGACGCCATCGAGCGACTGGAGGCCGGTGGCTCCACCGCGGGCGGCGCGGGGCTGCGGCTCGCTTACGAGGTCGCACGGAAGAACCACATCGCCGGCGGCAACAACCGCGTGATCCTGGCCACCGACGGAGACTTCAACGTGGGCGTCTCGAGTGACTCCGAGATGGTGCGACTCGTCGAGGAGAGGCGCAGAGAAGGCACCTTCCTCACCGTGCTCGGCTTCGGAACGGGGAACCTGAAGGACTCCAAGCTGGAGAAGATCGCCGACTACGGGAACGGCAACTACGCATATGTGGACGACCTGCTCGAGGCGCGAAAGGTCCTGGTGGAGGAGTTCGGCGGCACGCTCCTCACCGTGGCCAAGGACGTGAAGCTGCAGGTCGAGTTCAATCCCGCACGGGTCGCGGCGTACCGGCTGATCGGCTACGAGAACCGGCTCCTCGCGGCGGAGGACTTCAACGACGATACGAAGGATGCCGGCGAGCTCGGCGCGGGACACGCCGTCACCGCGCTCTACGAGATCATCCCCATCGGCGTGGAAACCGACGTCGAGATCCGGGGCGTCGACTCCCTGCGCTACAGCACGCCGGGTCGTCCCTCCGCAACGTCACGGGGTGAGGAGCTGGCCTACGTGAAGATCCGCTACAAGGCCCCGGATGCGGATGAGAGCCGCCTCCTCGAGCGTCCGATCCTCGACCGCGGGAGCGAGATGTCCCGGGACTTCACCTTCGCCGCCGCCGTCGCAGGCTTCGGGATGCTGCTGCGAGACTCGCCGCACCGCGGCGCACTCACACTGGACGATGTCGTCGCCCTTGCCCGTGAAGGCCGGGGAGAGGATCCGGAGGGGTACCGCGGGGAGTTCATCCGACTGGTCGAGCGGTTCCGTCCGCTCGCGGAGGATGCGCAGATCTCCGCCACCGGGCGGTGAACTCCCTAGGTCACGAACGATTCCATGGCGGCCGCCCCTTTCCCCACGAGGAAACGAGTGGCAAGTTTCTCGTGTAGCAGTTCTGCGTAACGAACCCCGAACGCGTACGCGTGCAGCCGAATGTCGAAGAGTACTGGGTGGAAGATCCGCCTCCCCTCGCCACGTGAGCACCCACGCATCACCGCCACGGTGGTGATCGTCCTCCTCGCGCTCGTCGCGCTCGGGGGCGGACTCGCACTGGGCAGTTGGCGCAACGCCTGTTACGACTGCCCCTCGATTGCCCAGATCCACGTCTGGGAGCCGACGCAGTCGACCAAGATCCTGAGCCACGACGGCCAACTGATCGCGGAGCTGGGTCAGGAGCGGCGTACCGCCGTCGCGCTGGACGCCCTGCCGGCTTACGTCGCCCAGGCCTTCGTCGCCGTCGAGGACCGCCGCTTCTACGAGCACAACGGCTTCGACATGAGGGGGATCGCCCGGGCGGTGGTCGGCCTCATCCTCAACCAGCGCATCGTCGGCGGCGGGAGCACCATCACGCAGCAGCTCGCCCGGAACATGTTCGTCCAGCTCGGCTTCGAGCAGCGCTTTTCGCGCAAGCTCAAGGAGCTCAAGGTCGCCCTCGAGCTGGAGCAGGCATACAGCAAGGACCAGATCCTCGAAGCATACATCAACCAGGTCAACTACGGCCGCGGTCACTACGGCATCGAGTCGGCTTCGCAGTGGTTCTTCGGAAAGCCCGCCTCGGCGATCGATCCGGCCGAGGCGGCGCTGCTCGCCGCCGTGATCAATCTCCCGGAGCACTACTCACCCTTCCGACACCCGGAGCGGGCCCTCCAGCGGCGCAACATGATCCTCGACCTCATGAGGCAGCAGGGCTATCTGGGTCCTGCCGAGGCCGAGCGCTGGAAGCAGACGCCGCTCCCCGAGGAGCCACACACCACAGGCGAGGGTGAGATCGCCCCCTACTTCGTCGAATGGGTGCGTGGGCTGCTCGACGACCGCTACGGCTCGGACCTCTACCGCAAGGGCTACCGCATCTACACGACCCTGGATCTGGAGATGCAGAAGCGCGCGAAGGAGGCGATGGAGCGCGGGTGGACCTACATCGAGGGCCAGCCGGGATACCGGCATCCGACCTACGCGGAGAGCATGTCGCAGAAGGCCGCGGAGAGTTTCTCGGAGACGCCGTACCTCCAGGGCATGTTCCTCGCCATGGACGCCCGGACCGGTGAGGTCCGTGCCATGATCGGCGGCCGGGATTTCGAGGATTCGAAGTTCAACCGGGCCACACAGGCCCGCCGGCAGCCGGGCTCGGTCTTCAAGCCGTTCGTCTACACCGCGGCGATCGCCAACCGGATCCCGGCATCCCACATCATCTACGACGCGCCGTATGTCGAGGAGGTCGGCGACACCATCTGGTCGCCGCGCAACTTCGGCGGCACCTTCGCCGGTCCGGTCACGCTCCGCGAGGCGCTGCGTCGATCGATCAACGTGGTCGCCGTGAAGCTCGGCAAGGAAGTCGGGATCGAAACCGTCGCCCAGACGGCGCGCCGGCTCGGGATCGAAACCGATATCCCCCGCGTCCCCGCGACGTCGATCGGCGCGGCCTCGGTCATCCCGCTCCAGATGCTCGAGGCGTACTCGGCCTTCGCCAACCAGGGCGTGCGCGTGCACCCACGCACGATCCTCCGCGTGGAAGATGCCGACGGGAACGTGCTCTGGCAGACCGAGCCGGAGCAGGACACCGTGCTCGACCCCAACACGGCGACGATCGTCACGGACATGCTGCGCGATGTGGTGGACCGCGGCACCGCGTACTCGGCGATCCGTGGACCCGACCCGAACAACCGGATCCTGCCGTACGAGATCCCGGCCGCCGGTAAGACCGGCACCACCAACGACTACACCGACGTCTGGTTCGTCGGCTTCACGCCGGATCTGCTCGCTGCCGTGTGGTTCGGATTCGATACGCCCAAGCGCATCATGGTCAACGCCACGGGCGGCGGCCACGCCGCTCCGGTGTGGGGCCAGTTCATGCGCTCCGTCTACGTGAGCGAGTCCGACTCGGTGCCGCCGCTCCTGCCGCCGCCCGAGCCGTGGACGATTCCGGAAACGCTGACGGCGGTCGAGATCGACGCCGAGACCGGCAAGCTCGCCACGGAGTGGTGCCCCATGGACCGCAGCCGGGTCTACACGGAGTACTTCATCCCCGGAACCGAGCCGACCGAGGCGTGCGAGATGGACCCGGGCGGACTCTTCGGTGCGCCGATCCGCGGCTTCGGCACACCGAGCGAGCCGGATCCGGCCCGTCCGCTGCGCCCGGACACGAGCCCGCCGGATTCGTCGTGGAACGCTTCGGGGGATACGATCCCCCGGTATTAGAGTCGGGAGAGCGCGTGTACGGGCGCGTGGGCTGACCTATCGCCCCGTGCACGCGCAGCCCCCGCTGCGAAGCAGCCTTCCCGCCGCCGTCAGGCGGCCCTCCCGAGCCGCACTACGGCGCCCTCCCGCCAGCCGAAGGCCGACTCTCCCGCTGCCCGAAGGGCAGCCCCCGCCGGCCAAAGTCCGGCCCTCACACCCCAACCGCGAGTTCCTCGATGCCCTCGTACGTGATGCGGTGCGAAATCAGCGGCAGCGGCTCGGGCGCCGCATCCTCCGTGATGCGGATCGCCGTGCGCAGCGCCGCCTCTCCTCGCTCCGCATCCGCTTCCGTGCGCGCGTAGATCGTGGCGAGCGGCTCGCCACGAGCCACCGTCGCGCCGGGGGCCGCCGTAATGTGGAACCCGACGCCCGGGTGGATCTCTGCATCCAGGCGGGTGCGCCCGGCCCCCAGCTCGACCGCCGCCCAGCCGATGGAGCGCGCCTCGACGGCCGCGATTACGCCGGACTCCGGCGCCTTGAAGATGCGCCGCACCGGTGCCTGAGGCAGGATCGCCGGATCCTCGAGGACGGCCGGGTTGCCTCCCTGGGCCTCGATCAGTCGTTCCATGAACGCCAGTGCCCGGCCATCGTCGAGTGCCGCCTCCGCGGCGGCCCTGCCGGCGGCCGGATCGGCCGCGGCTCCGGCGAGTGCCAGCATCGCGCCGGCGAGCGCTACCGTCACCGTACGCAGATCCTCCGGCCCCTCGCCCCGCAGCGCGAGGATCGCCTCCTCCGTCTCCAGCGCATTGCCGATCGCGTGACCGAGCGGCCGATCCATGGCGGTGACCAGCGCCACCACCTCACGGTCGTAGGCTCGTCCGATCTCGATCATCGTCCGGGCCAGCTCGAGCGCGCGGTCGAGGTCCGGAAGGAAGGCGCCGCTGCCTCGCTTCACATCGAGGACCAGTGCATCGATCCCCTCCGCGAGCTTCTTGCTCATGATGCTCGAGGCGATGAGCGGGATCGACTCGACCGTTCCCGTCACGTCGCGCAGCGCATAGAGTCGCCGGTCGAGTGGGGCCACCTCCTCGGTCTGCCCGATCATCGCACACCCGAGCCACTCGAGCTGGGCGCGGTATTCGTCCAGCGAGAGGTCGGTACGGAAGCCCGGGATCGCCTCGAGCTTGTCCAGCGTGCCGCCGGTGTGCCCGAGGCCGCGGCCGCTCATCATCGGCACGGGCACACCGAGCGAAGCCACCAGAGGCGCCAGGATCAACGAGACCTTGTCACCCACACCACCCGTCGAGTGCTTGTCGACCTTCACGCC
>CALKIP010000074.1 GCA_937995995.1 uncultured bacterium | reverse complement strand
GTACTGCAGCGTGGCGAAGAGACCGGCGGGGTTGTCGGCCAGCTCGGGCGTGCGGCAGCGTTCGTCCATGGCCTGTGCGCCCGAGAGGAGCGCGTCGATGTCGATGCCGATCAGTGCGGCCGGGAGCAGTCCGACCGAAGAGAGGACGCTGAATCGCCCGCCGACGTTCGGCGGGATCGGCAATGCGGCGATCTGCTCTTTACGCGCCAGGTCACGGAGCACGCCCTTCTCGGGATCCGTCGTGAAGACGAGGTGGCGGCGGTAGCCGTCACCGAACTCGCGCTCGAGGCGGTCGCGAACGATGAGGAACTGCGCCATCGTCTCTGCCGTAGTGCCCGACTTGCTCACCACGTTGAAGAGCGTCCGACCCAGGTCGAAGCGGTCGAAGAGCGGCCCGATCGTCGTCGGGTCGATGTTGTCGAGGACGTAGAGGCGCGGGTAGTAGTCACGGCCTTCATCGTCCAGCTCGTTCCAGAGCGGCGGGCGCAGCGCCTGCCGCAGGGCCGTTGTGCCGAGGGCGGAGCCACCGATCCCGAGGACGACCACGGTGTCGAAGGCCTGCCCGCCACCTTCGGCGAAGGTGCGGATCTGTCGGACGACCTCGTCCTCGTAGGGGAGTTCGAAGAAGCCGAGACGACCATCGGTGCGCTCGCGCTCGACCTGTTCGTGCACGTCTCGGAAACGGTCGGCGGTGCGCTCGAGGAGCTCGGGATCGAGGCCGCGGCCGCCGAGCCGCGGGGTCAGCATATTCGCGTAGTCCAGAACGATTCGCTGAGACATGGTCACGAAGGTGAAGGTTGGATGGGGACGGGCCACACGGGCCGGCCGGCGGCACGCAACGGCCGTACCCGGCCGTCGGGCGCCGCTCAGAACTCCACGACCAGGCCGTCGTACGCCGGCTCGATGCCGGGCGGTAGCGATTCGAGCAGCTCTGCGTGTCGGACCTGGTGCGTCAGGTGCGTCAGGTACGTGCGTTCCGCGCCGATCGTCCGGGCCGCATCGACGGCTTCGTCGATGGTGAAGTGCGTAGGGTGCGGCCGGCCGAAGCGGAGCGCGTTGAGGACCAGGACGCGTACGCCCCGGAGCGCATCGAGCGTCGCGTCCGGCAGCACTTTGGCGTCGGTAATGTAGCCGAGGTCGCCGACTCGGAAGCCATGAACGGTGACGCTCCCGTGGGGCACGGGCAGGGGGAGCATCGAAAAGCCGGCGACGTCGACGGTCTCGAGGGCATGGTAGGCCCTCAGCGTGATGTCCGGACGAGTCGTGCCGTCGGACAAGCGCTCCGCGGCGTCGAAGATGTAGGAGAAGCGGGCGCGCAGGAGCGCCTCGCACGAGCGGTCCGCCCACGCGACGACGGCGCGCTTGCCGTAGACGGAGAAGGCGCGCAGGTCGTCGATGCCGTGGACGTGATCGGCGTGTGCGTGGGTGAACCACACGGCATCGACCCGTTCGATCCCGGCACGCACGAGCTGGAGACGCAGCTCGGGCGGCGTGTCGACGAGGAGTCGCCGTCCGTCGTCGGACTCCAGGAGCGCGCCGTGACGCGTGCGGCGGTCGCGCGGATCCGTCGACGAGCAAGTCTCGCAGGTGCAGCCGATGACCGGGATTCCGAAGGAGGTCCCGGTACCCAGGAAGCGGAGCTTCACAGCTCTTCGACTCGCAGCATGTTCGTGGTGCCGCGCACGTGGAACGGGTAGCCGGCGGTCACGACGACGCGCTCGCCGGGGCGGGCGATGCCCTCGCGGATCAGGTGCTCACGGGCGGCATCGAGCATGGTTTCGTAAGCCACCTCTTCGTGGCAGATGACGGGAACCACGCCCCACACCAGTGCGAGCTGACGGACGGTCGAGGGCCTGTCGCTCACGCCGATGACGGGCACCGGCGGGCGGTAGCTGGAGACGAGCCGCGCGGTGAAGCCGCTCTGCGTAAGCGTGACGACGGCCGGCGCGCCGAGGAGCCGCACCGCCTCGACGGTCGCCGCGGCGATGGCGTGCTCGGTCGGCGTCGCCCCGGCACGCAGGTGGCCGAAGGTCGGCATATCGTACTTCGGCCCTTCCTCGAAGACACGTGTGCGCTCGATCTCGCCCGTGATACGAACCATCGCCTCGACGGCCAGGATCGGGTACTTCCCGACCGCGGTCTCGCCCGAGAGCATGACGGCATCCGTGCTGTCGAAGACCGCGTTCGCGACGTCGCTCGCCTCCGCGCGCGTCGGTCGTGGCGCCTCGATCATCGACTCCAGCATCTGCGTGGCGGTGATGACCGGCCGGCCATACAGATTCGCGAGCTGGATGATCTTCTTCTGCGCCATCGGCACCTGCTCGAAGGGCAGCTCGACGCCGAGGTCGCCTCTGGCGACCATCACGGCATCACTCGCCACGAGGATCTGCTCGATGTTCTCGAGGGCGGTGTCCTTCTCGATCTTGGCGATGATGAGCGGCCCGTCCGGTAGACGGCTGCGCAGGTCCACGATGTCCTGGGCGCGCTGCACGAAGGAGAGGCCGATGTAGTCGACCTCGGCCTCGAGTGCGAACTCCAGGTCCTCGAGATCCTTCTCCGTCAGCGCAGGCGCGCTGACCTGCACGCCGGGCAGGTTCATCCCCTTGCCGGAGCGGAGAAGGCCACCGCGGATCACGTGACAGCGCACGCGCGGCGCGGAGACCTCCTCGACGCGAAGCTCGAGGATGCCGTCGTCGAGGAGGACACGGTCTCCGGCCGAGACGTCTTCGGCGAGAGCGTCGTAGGTGGTCGGCAACTCGTCGCCCGAAGCGATTTCCTCGGGTGCGACGACGACGTCGGTGCCTTCCACGAGGGTTACGGGCTCCGGGAGCTGGCCGATGCGGATCTTGGGTCCGGCCAGGTCGGCGAGGACGGCGATCGGCTTGTCGAGCTCGGCACCGGCCTCACGTACCCAGCGGACCACCTGGCCGTGGGTGTCGGTGCTGCCATGGGCCAGATTGAGACGGAAGACATCGACGCCCGCTCGCGCCAGGGCGAGGATCATCTCGGGCGATGCCGTGGCAGGACCGACGGTGGATACGACTTTGGTACGCACGCAAAACCCCGTGTTGACGGATCGTGGTTCTCAGCGGGCCGGAGCGGTCTCGGCCACGCGCCACGCGACCTGGCCGCCCACGGCGGTTGCAATGAAGCGTAGCGAGAGGGCTCCGGCCCCGCGGCCTGTGCGGCGGATCGCAGTCCCGGGCCGCGAAACCGGCCGCTGCGCCGGTCGCGGTCCGGCCCGACCGGCGGCCGTCACCGGCCGCGAGAGCTGGTCCGGAGGTATACCCCCGAACCGCTTCGACGTTACCAGCTCCCACCTCGCCGGACCAGCCCCCCGGGCGCATTTCGCACCCGGGAGATAGTGTGATCCCGATCGGCCCGAGCGATGATCTCGTAATCGACGTCCAGGCCCAGGTACTCGCCGTCAGTCCGTGGTGGCCGCCACGTGTGAGTGCACGATGCGGGCGAGGTCGGAGGTCAGGAGGTGTGCAGCGTTGTCGATGCGCCAGCTCGTATCGGCGTTCCTGTTCGTGAGGATGCAAAGGACGTAGTCCCGTGCCTCCGAGTAGATGATGCCGCAATCGTGGCGGGCCGCGGAGAGCGAGCCCGTCTTGTGCGCGACGGCGGCGGCCGGAAGGTGCCGCGGAATCCCCTCTTCGTAGACCTGCCGCTTCATGATCTCGACCATCTGCGCCGAGGCCTCCGGCGAGACCGCCTCGCCGCGGTAGATCATGGCAAGGAGCTGGGCGAACTCGTTGGCCGTGGTCACGCCGAGGCCGTAACGGGCCGAAGAATCGGGCGCGACGCTGGTCGAACGCAGGAACGTCTTGCTGTGGACCTTCGTGCGCGGCAGTCCCATCGCCTCCATCCTCTCCCACACGCTACGAATCCCCACCTTGTCGAGGAGGATGTTCGTGGCCGTGTTGTCGGAGAGGATGATCATCAACGTGGCCGCATCGCGGACGGTCAACTCGTGCGGCGTATCCAGGAACTGGAGCACACCCGAGCCCGGCTGCTTGTCGGTTTCGATGAGGAGGAGCGGGTCGTCGAGGCTGATCTTTCCTTGCTCCGCCTGGTGGAAAAGCTCGACCAGAACCGGTACCTTGATCAAGCTCGCGGCCGGGAACGGCTCGTCACCACGGATCGAGAGCGATTCCCCGGTCCGAGGGTCGAGGACGGCGACGGCGACGTCGCCATCATGCTCGGCGATTCGCGCCTCGAGCCGGGGGCGAAGCGCATCGAAGGGCGTCTGCGCCGGCGCGTGTTCGGCCAGCACGGCCACGAGTGCGATCAGAACCGACGTGGCACGGAGAAACGGGATCTTCACCATGTACCGGACTCCTTGTTGCGACGATTGGAAGGTATCCTACGACGCGCCGACGACCGACGCAATCGCCGCCGCGTCTCGAATGTTTTGCGGGGCACAATGCGATACGTGCAATCGGAACCCGAGCTCGAAGCCACGGCGGAGGAGGTTGCGGGAGCGGAGGCGGTGGCGGTGGACACGGAGGCCGCGGGGTACCATCGGTACTTCGATCGTGTCTGTCTGATCCAGCTCTCGACCCGCTCCGCGACCTACGTGATCGACACCCTGGCCGTCCCGCGGGTCGACGGTCTCGGCGCGGTGCTGGAGAGTCCTTCCACGGAGGTCGTCTTCCACGATGCGGACTACGACCTCCGTCTCCTTTCACGCGACTTCGCCGTCCGGGTGCGCGGGCTGTTCGACACGAAGATCGCGGCGCAGTTCCTGGGCGAGCCGGGGATCGGCCTCGCGAGTCTGGCCGAGAAGTACCTTGGCGTGAAGATGGAGAAGAAATTCCAGCGTGCGGACTGGGCCCAGCGGCCGCTCCCGTCCGAAATGCTGGAATACGCCGCGGAGGACACGCGTCATCTGCTGCCGTTGCGTGACCGGCTGAAGGAGCGACTCGTGGAGCTGGACCGGCTGAGGTGGGCCGAGGAGGAGTTCCGGCTCCAGGAGGAGACGCGCTGGTCGGCGCCCGTCGAAGATCCCGACGCCTACATGCGACTCAAGGGCACTCGAGACCTGCGCCCGCGGCAGCTCGCCGCACTGCGCGAGGTCTACGCCTGGCGCGAGGACGTCGCCCGGTCCCGGGACGTAGCGACGTTCCGCGTCATGTCGAACGAGGCCCTCATCGAGCTCGCCCGCCGCATGCCCGAGACGCCGGCCGGTCTGAGCGCGGTACCCGGCGTCGCCCGCTCCCAGGCGAGTCGCTACGGTGCCGATCTCCTGGCCGCGCTCGAGCGCGCCCGCGCGATCCCGGGCGATGCCCTGCCCATGCGGCCACGCGGCAGGGGGCGCCCGCCACCCGACCCGGAGTTCGATGCAGCGCTGGAGCGGCTGCGCGCCGCCCGTGACGAGGCAGCAGAGAAGCTGGGGCTCGACCGCGGATTCCTCATGCCACGCTCCGAGCTCGAGGAGATCGCGAGGCAGCGCCCCGCGAGCCTGGAAGAGCTGGCCGCGATGCCCGGAATGCGGCAATGGCGTGTCGAGGCGCTGGGCGAGAGGATCGTGGAGGCGGTGGCGGGATGAGATGTGCGCGCGGGCGGTACACTCAATCCCGCGCACCGAGTCTCAGCGAAAGGCCAAAGACATGCGCCGTGCCGATCACGCCGAGTGATCGGTGTGCGTAATCCAGCGTCAGGCCGTCGAGGATGAGACCGGCGCCCACGGCGAAGTGCGCTGGCCAGCGGCCGGCTTGGCCGTCGCCGGTGCCGGTGCCGTCGTAGCCGAACCGACCGACCAGGAGCGCATCTCCCGGGGCTTCAAGGCCGGCTTCGAAGCCAATGGCCGGCGTGACGGTCCCGCCGCCTTCGATCGCCTCGGCGACCAGCGTACCCCGCAGCCCCGCAGGCCCGTCGATGTGCAGCGCTGCACCCGCGCGAATCCAGCGGGGCAGTGGCGAGGCGCGCACGGGGCCGAGATCAGCACCGAGATTCTGCACGGCGGCACCGAGGGTGAGCCGGTCGTCGAGGAGTTCGAAGCCGGCGCCGAAGTCGAAGGCGGCGCCGGTAGCCACCGCCTCGGCGAGCTGTAGCCGCAGCAGCTTGGCCGCCGCACCGATCTGCACTCCGCCCGGCGCGCTCCAGCCGTAACCGAAAGTGACGGCCAACTCACCGCCACCGACCCGCTCTCCCGTGGGGATGCCGATCTCACCGCCACTCGCCGGGTCGGGCTCGAACACCTCGACCTCGCCGTAGTTCAGGTACTGGACCCCACCCCCGACCGTCCCCGGCCCCATGCGAAGCGCGAAGGAGGTCGAGCCGAGTCCGGTCTCGACCGGGAGGCTGCGATACGACGCGCCGACTGCCGGTGTCGCGACCGCGAGCCGCGCCGGGTTGTAGAAGATGCTGACTTCATCGGCGAGTGCACTGTATGCGCCGCCGAGTGCCAGTGCACGTGGCGACGGCGCGAAGCGCAGGACCGTCGCGGCAGTGGAACCCGTTTCCTGTGCCGTGAGGCGACCGGTGACGCCAAACACGATCGCCAGCGCGAGTAGAGGCATCCGGAGCCAATGAACCGCGCTGCCGAGCCCATCCAGCGCATCGGCCACATCGTCGTAGAAAGCGCGACGAGGGCAGCAGCGCCCCCCGCGATGCCGAGAGCCGCCTCGTGGAATGCACACACGCGTGCGTGTACGCGTGGAGCCCAACGAAGGACCACCTGAATTCCGTTTCATGGCCGGAGCACGAAGATCTTCCGCAGTTCCCGGCCACCCGGGAATTCCAAGGCGAGGATATAGGCGCCGTTGGCGACGGGAGACCCGCCATCGGTCCGAAGATCCCAGACGGCGGACAGCTCGCCGATTTCGTCGTCGCCAAGCGCGCGGACCCGCTCTCCGGTCAGCGCATAGACGGCGATCGAGCGCGGCCGCTCGGCGTAGTTGATGATCAGCCGGTCGCCGCGCACCGGGTTCGACGACAGGTTGACCGCCTCCTCTCCGCCGGCTCCGCCACCCGGCCGGAGGCGTCGTACAGCGGCGGCCGCGTCGAGCTTGCCGTGGCCCCACTGCGCATTCGGGCTACCCGACGGCTCACCGGTGTGCGGCGCGACGGTGAAGGCGTCCTGCCGGGCGGTTGCGGTCAGCAACTCGCGAAGCTGCTCGGGCGTGAGGCGCGGCTCGATCTGGAGGAGGAGTGCGGCGGTCCCGGTCACGAAGGGCGCGGCCATGCTCGTGCCGATCAGCGCCGCGTGCACGCCGTCCTCCTCGACGAGCCACGGGATCGATTCGAAGTTGGCGCCACTGCGTGCGCGTGAGGAGATGATGGCCTTGGCCGGCGCGGAGAGCTCGGGCTTGAGCACGCCGTCGCGGCGCGGGCCCGGGCTGCTGAACGCTGCGATGTCGCCCAGCGGTTCACGAAACGGGAAGCTGCGCTTGCCTCCGCCCTCGGCCGTCCACTCGTGGCGAGTCACGTGCCCGGCTACCGCGATGACCCGGTCCGCCGTGGCGGGCGAGCCGACCAGGTGCGTGTTCGTCGCGCCGCCCTCGAGGAGCGCGAGCTGCGTGGGGTTGTCGAAGGTCCCACCCACGAGCCACAGGTGGTAGGCGCCGGAGCCGGCGCCCCGCACCTTGCGGACGCGAATCTCCCAGCGTCCCGTATCGGGCGGCGCGGACTCCACCTCATCCGCGATCGCGATCATCGCGACGTGGTCCCCATTCGTGGCCTGTGGCCCGCCCACGCCGTTCAGGATGCCGATCGTGCCGCCCGGCGTCTGGACGAGTGCGCTGTCTCCCGTGAGGGCCAGGAGGCTGTCGCCTCGGGGCGAGACGATGGTCACCGCGAGCGAATCCTCGCCCTCGTACCACAGCTCGAGGAGCGCGCCATCGTTGATCGCGCCGGGCCGGGGCGCATACGGCGGCACGACGAGGGTGTGGCTGGCCGACGCGCCAGCAACCAGCGTATCGGTGGCATGCGACGGCGCACGCACGAAAGCCGGCGACTCGTTGCGGTTCACGCCCTGGTTCCCCGCCCCGGCCACCAGGAGGCGCCCGGGGCCGGCCAACGCATCGAGCCCCCGCTCGAGGAGCGTACTGCCATCGTGTGGCCCCGCCTGGGTGCTGACCGAGAGGTTCACGACGGCGGGCCGACCCAGCTCCTCCGCCCGTGCGAAGATGTAGGCGACGCCCTCGAGGAGCCGGTCGCTGGTGAAGCCGTCGTCGCCTGCGCGGACCACGATCAGATCGGCCTCGGGCGCGGTCCCGACGTAGCGGTAGGCCGGCAGCCCGTTGCCCGTGGCGGAGCCGTCGCCCGCGGCGATCCCGGCGACGTGCGTGCCGTGCCCGACGTTGTCGGTCATCGCGCAATCACCCGCGTCGATCTGCGCGGCGGTGCACTCGTGCCCGTAATCGAGTCGATGCTCGCCGACGACTCCGGGCACCGTACCCTCCACAGCGCCCTGGTCCCACGCGTAGAGGACGCGCGTGCGGCCCTCCGCGTCGAGGAAGTCCTCGTGCGTGAGGTCGAGCCCGGTGTCGACGATCCCCACCACCACGCCTCTGCCGGTCAGGCCGTGGAAGCGGTCGCCGCTGCGGCTGCGCAGAGAGCGTGCACCGATCCCGACGATGGCGGAGTCGCTCGGGAGGGCGAGCGGCACAAGCCCGGGGGGTGGCAGCAGGTATTCCGGATCCAGCCACACGGCGGCCTCGAGAAAGTGGACACCGGGTTCCGAGGCGATCACCGGGAGCGCACCCCGCGGAACGTGTGCGGTGACGACATCGCCTGCGCGCGCACCGATCCGCGCCCCCACCCTCCGGAGCGCGGCCTCGCCACCGGCCCCCAACCGCGCGAGGACCCGCACGTGGGTCGCGCCGCCGATGGTCGTGGTCGCGGCAAGGGGCAGCATTGCACGGGGGGAGTTCGCGGAGGCACGCGGGGCCATGTCCGGCCGGTCGGGCGCCCCGGGACGCGCCGGCCCCAGGGGCGCCGCGGCCTCTGTGTCCTGGCGCGCCGCGCCTGCCCAGCCGCGCAGACGCAGCGCCGGGTCCAGACGCGACACTTCCTGGGCCGGCGCGCTGCCCGCGAGGAGCACGAAGAGAGCCGCCAGAACGGGCGATCGTAGCATTGCCGAACGGAAGAGTGAGGGCGGGACCGTGATCCGGGAGCGCTCAAGGTAGGTTGCGCGGCGCGGCCGAACAAGCGGCAGCCGCGCCGGCTTCCACCATCTGGCCTGGCCGGATCAGGTGCCCCAGGGATCGAAGCCGAAGGCCAGGTAGTCGCCGGGCCGGGCCTCCAGCCCGTCGGCGGCGCGCTCGAGCTGCTCGAGCGTCTCCTCGTCCTCACCCGTGCCGCGGGCCGCATCGCGGATCGACCCGAGGAGGGCCCGCACCTGGTCCGGCTTGAGGAGCACGTAGGAGCGCGGACCCGGCTCGTCGCCACGTGCCTGGACCACGAGGTCGACGAGATCGGTTTCGCGCGATATCTTCCACACGTCGCCGGTTTTCTTGAGCAGCTTGTCGGCGACCTTGACGTCGGCGTGGAGCGCGTGGACCAACCGCTGGACTTCCCGGTCCGCCGCCTCCGCTCGCTGCCGGCCGAAGCGGCGTCCGAGTTCCTCGGCATCGCCGCCCTCGTGCCGGTCCATGACTCGTGCGAGCAGTTCGCCGACGTGGGCGTACATGCCCAGTACCACGGGGACCGGATCCAACGCGATTCGCATATGCAGTCTCCATCGAGATTCGAGCCGCGCATGATGTGCGGCAAGGGGAATGCCGCGGGAAAGGATGTCCCGTACCGCCCGGATCGTCAACCGAGAGGAGAGGAAATGAGACTCAACCGCGCCCTCGGCGCACTCGCCATCGCCGTCGTCGCCCTGTCCGCCTGCGAGCCGTCGAAGGGCAAGCTGCTCCCGCTGGAGGAGGCCCTGACCGCCCTGCCCAAGCCGATGGATTCGGTGGCAGCGGCATTTGTCCCCTCGGATCCGGGGCTGCCCGAGACGCCCATCCGCGTCGGGAACCGGCACTGGATGCCGGTCGGGAACCCGTTCCGCCTGGCTCAGGAGGACGTGCTGCGCCCCGTGGCGACGCTCGACGGGCTCATGTTCCACTCCTTCGCCTGGGACCAGGAGCCGTTCGACCGGCTCTTCGTGCGCTCGCCTTCCATGCCCGGCATGTGGGTGGAGTACCGCGACGTGCAGTGAGCCGGCTGGCCCGGCACGATCCGGCGCCGCCTACGAACGCGAACCGGGCCGGAGCGACTGCGCTCCGGCCCGGTTCGTCATTTTCCCGCGAAGTGTCGCAACCTCAGCTCGTCACTTCGACGCCCTTCAGCTTCTTCTCGAGCCACTCGGTCATCAACGTGTAGAGGTGCAGCGACGCATTGCCACCCGAGATGGAGTGGTTCTTGTTCGGGTACATCATGAAATCGAACTGCTTGCCCGCCTGCTGAAGCGCGGAGACGAGTTGCGTGGCGTTCTGGAAGTGCACGTTGTCGTCCAGCGTGCCATGGACCAGGAGCAGGTCGGCGGTGATCCCCTTCACGTGGCGGGTCGGCGCGCTCTCCCGGTAGCCCTCCGGGTTCTCCTGGGGCGTGCGCATGAAGCGCTCGGTGTAGATCGTGTCGTAGAGCCGCCAATCGGTGACCGGCGCGACCGAGATGCCGGCTCGGAAGACGTCACCGCCGCGGCCCAGTGCGAGCGCGGTCATGTAGCCGCCGTAGCTCCAGCCCCAGATCCCGATCCGGGATGCGTCCACGTACGGCAGCGTGCCGAGGTAGCGCGCGGCCTCGATCTGGTCGTTCGTCTCCCAGTGGCCGAGGTTCAGGTACGTGACCTTCTTGAACTCGGCGCCCCGGGCGCCCGTGCCCCGGTTGTCGACGCTCACCACGATGAAGCCACGCTGCGCCAGCGCCTGGTGCCACAGGTAGCGGCTTCCGCCCCAGGCGTCCGTCACCGTCTGCGAGCCCGGCCCGCCGTAGACGTACATCAGGACCGGGTAGCGCCGCGAGGGGTCGAAGCCGGCAGGCTTGATCATCCAGCCGTTCAACTCGACGCCGTCGCTCGTGGTGAAGGAGAAGAACTCCGGCGCCCGGGCCCCCGAGCGCTCGAGCTCCGCGGCGACGGCAGAGTTGTCGACCAGCTCGCGCACCAGCGTGCCGTCGGCTCGATGCAGCCGTGCCGACGGCGGGACGTTCATCCGTGAGTAGGTATCGATGTAGAGGCTGAAGTCCGGGCTCAGGTTGACCCGGTGCGAGCCGGGCTCGCTCGTGATCCGCGAGAAGCCCTCGCCGTCCAGGCCGACCCGGTAGAGGTGACGCTCGAGCGGGCTCTTCTCGCTCGCCGTGAAGTAGACCCACCCGTCGGCCTCGTCGACGCCGTGGAAGGCGAGCACATCCCACTCGCCCCTGGTGAGCTGCCGCACGATGCGGCCGGCGCGGTCGTAGAGGTAGAGGTGATTGTAGCCGTCGCGCTCGCTCGACCAGATGAAGCGCTTGCCGCCGTCGACCCAGGTGAGGTCGTCGTCGACGTCCAGCCACCGCTCGTCCGTGTCCGTCACGATCACGCGGCTCTTGCCCGTGCGCGCGTCGGCCAGGATGATGTCGAGCCGGTTCTGGTGCCGGTTCAGCCGCTGGATGACGATCTCATCGGGTGAGGCGGCCCAATCCATCCGCGCCAGGTAGGCACTCTCGTCGTTGCCGGTGTCCATCCAGACGACATCGCCGGTGGCGAGCTCGACGACGCCGATCCGTGCCAGTGAGTTCGCCTCACCCGCCTTCGGGTAGCGCAGCGGGATCGGCTCCGAGTACTGGCCCAGCTCGTCGATCATGTGGAAGGTACGGACCGCGCTCTGGTCGATGCGCCAGAAGGCGATGCGCTCGCCATCCGGGCTCCAGCGCCAGCCATCGCGAAGTCCCAGCTCCTCCTCGTAGACCCAGTCGAAGGTGCCGTTGATGATGTCGACGGTCCCATCCGTCGTGAGCCGAACCTCCTCACCCGTCCGGAGGTCCGTGACGAAGAGGTCGTTCTCGCGCACGAAGCCGACCCTCGACCCATCGGGCGAGAGTTTGGCGAACATCTGCCAGCCCGGCCGCTTCGAGGCCGGCGTCAGCCGCCGCGTCTCGAGATCGTAGACGTAGTAGGTGCCCTTCGTGTTCTGGCGCCAGACCTGCTGAGAGTTCGTGTAGATGAGGACCTTCGACTCATCGGCCGAGAAGTGGAAGTCCTCGATCGCGATCGGTGCCTGTGCACCCGGTGGGACCAGCTTGCTGCCGTCGATCAGACGGGTGCGCTCGCCCGTGCTCGCATCCTCGATCCACAGATCCGTGATGCCCGTGCGCGCGTTGCGCTCGACCATGGCGTAGCGCTCGCCATCCTGCAGCCACTTGCGTGGGGCAAGACCCTGCAGCCGGAAATCCGCCGAATTGAAGATCCGCTCGACGGTGATCCCCCTGGCAGACGGCTGCTGTGCCGGTGCGGGTGCCGCCGCGAGGGTGAGCGACAGCCCGAGACCGACCGCAACGGCGGGAACGCGAAGTGCCCTCATGTCACCCTATCGGTTGAGTTTCAATGGGCCGCAGCACACCGACGCCGCGGCGAGCCAGAACAAGAAAAGTACTCTCGCCACGTGGAAAAGTGCCTGCGCGTACGGAGTCGCACAACCCGGAAGGCCAGCGTCGAGGCGTTTCCGGAGAGCGATCGTGCCGTGCCGGGCCCGAGCGTTTCCGGACTCCATTCGGGCTCGTCGCTCCGATCCCGATCCAGGACGGTCGGGCTCGAATTCGATCCAGTGCGGGGATCGCGCTCCACGCACCGATTCCCGCCGGACCGTGCTAGCGAAGCGCCTCCCGTCGGAAGGCCGAGTCCATCGGCGCACACTTGCCGTGCGCCGTGCACGCCCACTTCACTTCGCGCCCCTCGAGGCGGCGCCACAGCGCGGCCAGGTTCCGCTGGCTGCGCTCGACGTCGTCCGAGTATTCGCGGCGAGCGGAGTGAAAGCCGTAGAGCGGCGTCCAGGTGACCGCATCGCCGAGGAAGAGGACGCCTCGGAAGAGGTAGGCCATGCTCCCCGGCGTGTGACCGGCGAGTGGGTAGGCGTGCACCGTGTCCGAGCCGATGACGATCGCGGTATCATCGAAGAGTCCGTGCAACTCGAGTTCACCGGGGCCCGGGCGCTCGGGCTCGACCAGCGCCGCGGCGAGGCGAGGCACGAACCCGTGGTACGAGCGTTCGCCGAGAAAGCCGGGGATCTCCTCCGCGCCCAAGTAGAACCGGGCCTCGGGAAGAAACCGCCACCCCGCCGTGTGGTCGCGGTGACCGTGCGTCAGGAAGACGGCGACGACGTCCTCGGGTTCGGCCTCGAGCCGCTCCAGCGCCTCCCGCAGCGCATCGCCTTCGTCGTCCCAGCCGAGATCGACGAGGATCACCCCGTCGTCCACCTGCGCCGCGTAGATCATGCTCGCCCATGGTCAGCCGGTCAGGACGGCGGTGTGGGGCGGCGGATCGTCGACCGCGGAGAAGTTGCGGGTGCAGCCCGAGAGGAGGCCGAGCAGGGCGAGGAACGGGATGAGACGTCGCATACGGTTGGACCGGTCGAATCGTCCGACGGTTCGGCCCCGTCCAGGCTCATCGCGGGTGTTGTACACGCGTGGGGCGCCGGGGCAGGTCGACGGATGATCTAAACCGCAGGTTCGGCGCCCGTTCCACTGTCCTCTGGTGGTGG
>CALKIP010000073.1 GCA_937995995.1 uncultured bacterium | reverse complement strand
CCCGCCCCTTCCAGCGGCAGGAAGTGACCGAGTCCGACCGCCGGGCGTTCATCAAATTTTTCGAGGAGATGTTCGAGCGCCAGGGCGTGCCCCCGCAGGCGCGGCAACTGGCCCTCCAGACCCTCGAGTTCGCCGACCACTATCCCGCCTACATGATGATCGCGGCCGGCCCGGACGGGACTCTCTGGGTGCAGCACATCCAGTCGGCGGCGGAGGTCGCCGCCGCTGGTGGCTCATTCGATGCGCAGAACGTCGGCGCTCCGGAGTGGGACGTCTTCGATGAGGACGGACGCTTCCTCGGCGTCGTCGCCTTCCCCGATCGATTCCAGCCCTTTCACTTCAGGGGCGACGCCGTCTACGGCCTTTGGCGCGACGACATCGATGTGCAGCACGTCATGCGGCTCCGGATCGTTCGTCCATCGGGAGACTGATACCGAACTCGCCCGAACCGTTCGCGCTGGCTCGGGTCCCGTACACCTACGCTTACGCGTGCCCTTGCCCGGGTTCTCGTCTTCAATTCGGGGACGGGCACGCGTACGTGTACGCCTAGGGATCCGCACGATTCGGGCTCACACGGATGGACACACAGGACCACGACCTGTACGGATTGACGAACGCCCCCGGTCGACGAATCGACCGGGGGCGTTCTCCTGTCCCAAGGCGCGGAATCACTCGCCGCGGAGCCTACTCCTCGTCCTTCTCATCCTCCGTGGCTGCGCCGCCGATGCCGAGCTCCGCGCGGACCTTCGCCTCGATCTCCGTGGCCACATCCTCGTTCTCCTTGAGGAACGCCTTCGCGTTCTCGCGGCCCTGGCCGAGACGGACGTCGCCGTAGCTGAACCACGCACCTGACTTGTCGACGATGTTCGTCTCCACGCCGAGATCGATCAGCAGTCCCGTGTGGCTGATCCCCTCGTTGAACATGATGTCGAACTCCGCCTGACGGAACGGCGGTGCCACCTTGTTCTTGACCACCTTGACCCGCGTCCGGTTGCCGACCTGGTCCTGGCCGTCCTTGATCGCGCCGATCCGGCGGATGTCCATGCGCAGGCTCGCGTAGAACTTCAGCGCCCGGCCACCCGTCGTGGTTTCCGGGTTGCCGAACATGACGCCGATCTTCTCACGGATCTGGTTCGTGAAGATTACCGCCGTGCGCGAGCGGTTCACCGCACCCGTCAGCTTGCGCAGCGCCTGGCTCATGAGCCGCGCCTGCAGCCCCACGTGGGAGTCGCCCATCTCACCCTCGATCTCCGCCCGCGGCACCAGCGCCGCGACCGAGTCGATGACGACCACGTCGACCGCGTTGCTGCGGATCAGCACCTCGGCGATCTCGAGCGCCTGCTCACCCGTGTCGGGCTGGCTCACCAACAGGTTCTCGATGTCCACGCCGAGCTTGCGACCGTACTCCACGTCGAGCGCGTGCTCCGCGTCGATGAACGCGGCCACGCCACCCTTCTTCTGCGCATTGGCGATCACGTGCAGACACAGCGTCGTCTTACCACTCGACTCCGGCCCGTAGATCTCCGTGATCCGGCCCCGCGGGATACCGCCGATCCCGATCGCCGCGTCCAGGTTCATCGCACCCGTCGGGATCGCCTCGACCGTCACACGCGCGCCGTCGGCGCCCATGCGCATGATCGAGCCCTTCCCGTGCGAGCGCTCGATCTGCTGAATCGCTACGTTCAGCGCCTTGCGCTTGTCTTCACTGATGTCGACCGTTGCCATTGTCTCGCCCTGTCTCCCCTCTGGGATCGGTTCCCGTGATCCGACGTCCCTGGTACCCCCTGCGCACACCGCGGTTCCTGCTGCACACGGCCAATTTTCACCGATTTCCCACTCCGGTCAATCCCTGTGCGGGACAGCCGTATTTTCGCATGGGACATGATGAATCGGCGAACAAAGAGCCGACGTTCTCGGCATCGATTTTCTACATTTCCAAACGACGCGATGGGGCAGGGCGCATGACACCCGGCGCGGTGGATCTGGATGCCTCAACGCGCAGCGCCAGCTACCGTTTCGAGGACGGCAGCAAGGGCGTCGGCGGCCCGTTCGATCCCGGCATCGTCCACGTCCAGGTGCGTGACCGCCCGGATCCGACGCTCGGTGAACGGGGTGAGTAGGACGCCTTTTGCCTGGAGCCGTTCGGCCAGCGTCTGCGCAGTGAGATCCTCGCGCTCGAGGTCGATCATGACGATGTTCGTCTCGGGCGGAACGACCCGGATTCCGTGCACCTCCTCGAGCCGTTCGGCCAGGCGCCGCGCCCGCTCATGATCCTCGCCGAGCCGCTCGCGGTGGTGGTCGAGCGCGTAGAGCCCCGCGGCCGCCAGAACCCCCGCCTGCCGCATCGCGCCACCGTGCCTGCGCCGCACGCGCCACGCCTCCTCCATGAGCTCGCGCGATCCGGCCAGCAGCGAGCCGACCGGACAACCGAGCCCCTTGGATAGGGTGACCATGACGGTATCGGCCTCCGCGGCGAAGTCAGCCTCGGGCACTCCCGACGCCGCACTCGCGTTCCAGAGCCGGGCACCGTCGAGATGAAGATGGACCCCGCGTCTGCGAGCCACCTCGCCGATCGCACGGAGCCGCTCCAGTGGGAGCACCCGCCCACCCGCCGCGTTGTGCGTATTCTCGACGCAGACGAGCGTGGTTCGGATCGACAGCTTGCCACCCGGCCGGATCGCCGCCTCGACCTGCTCCGGCGTGAGTAGCCCGTCGGGCGTCTCGACCGCCCGGAGCTGCACGCCCGCCCACTGCGCCGCCGCCGCCTCCTCCCAGTCGAGGATGTGACCGGTCGCTTCGATCACTGCCTCGCTCCCCGGCATCGTGAGGATGGCGACCGCCGTCTGGTTCGCCATCGTCCCACTCGGGAAGAAGAGCGCGGCCTCCTTCCCGAGCAGCTCCGCAACACGCTCCTCGAGGCGCCGTACGGTCGGGTCGTCGCCCAGCACGTCGTCGCCGACCTCGGCCCGCGCGATCGCCTCGCGCATCGCCGGCGTCGGCCGGGTGACCGTATCGCTCCGCAGATCGACGATGCCGTTCGGTCGACTCAAAATCACTCCCACACTCTGGGAAGCCGCTTGCCGCAGTCGGCGCAGAAGTGACTCTCGGGCGGGTTCGCGAAGCGGCAGCTTGCGCAGACCGTGCCCGCCCGTAGCGCCTCACGGTAGCGCGCCACTTCCCGGTCCAGCGCCGCATCGTCCGACAATGATGGCGCGATCCCCGCCCCACGAGGCGCCTCTGCTTTACCCCGAAACAGCGGCAGCCCCACGGCGACGCACGCCCCCGCCGCGATCAGTACCAATACAATGAGTTCCATGCCCCGAAAGCTAACGGCTGCCCGGACCTGACGCTACCGGTCACGATGGGGATCTGGACCGTCTGGTCCCCCGCTCCCATCAGACACAGCCCGACGAACCCCACCAGTCGCCCTATCCGCTCCTCACCCCCAACACCGCCATGAGCCTCATCAACTCCGCCGTGCTCCACGCCTGTGCAAAGCACCCTGCCGGCGTGTGAGGTGGATCTCCGGAGAGCACCTCCGCTACGTGCCCCAGGCCGTACTCCTCCAAATGCGGCTCCAGCGGTTCGAAGAGCGCCCGGACTCGTGCACGCGCCGCTTCATCGTGTTCGTGAGCCCGCAGATATGCCGTCCCGAAGGGCCCGAGGAGCCACGGCCACGCCGTTCCCTGGTGGTAGGCCGCGTCCCGACGCTTCCTGTCTCCTGTGTAGTTGCCGGCGTAGTGCGCATCATCCGGCGAGAGCGTGCGCACCCCGAGTGGGACGAGGAGAGAGCGCTCGACTGCCGCCACCACGTCCTTCATCTGCCCTTTCGTGAGCGGAGAATACGGCAGCGAGACGGCGAAGAGCTGATTCGGCCGCAGCGTCGGGTCTGGCATCCCTTCATCATCGATCCGGTCGTGGAGGTAGCGTCCCTCCTCATACCAAAACGCGGCGAACGCCGCCCGGGTGCGTGTGGCGAGCTCCTCGTACGGTGCCGCACTCCGGCCCATCCCCTGGGCGAGTTGTGCCGCCCTCAGCAGTGCGTTGTACCAGAGCGCGTTGATCTCGACCGCCTTCCCCTCACGAGGCGTGACCACCCAGCCATTGACCTTCGCGTCCATCCACGTGAGCTGTACGCCCTCGCTCCCCTGCCGTACGAGCCCATCCCCATCGAGGCGGATGCCGAAGCGTGTCCCCTCGCGGTAGCCGTCGATGACCGCCTCCACCGCGGGCCATAGCTCCTCCACCTCGCCGCCGGCATCCGCAAGTGCCGCCACGGCCTCGACGAACCAGAGCGACGCATCGGCGGCGTTGTAATGATCCAGCGGAATGCGACCGCCGTAGTCGGGGAAGCGATTCGGGATCAATCCATCGCGTTGGTGCGCGGCGAACGCCCTCAGCACACCACCGGCCTCCTCCACCCGCCCCGTGACCCGACAGAGCCCCGGAATCGAGATCATGGCATCGCGCCCCCAGTCGGAGAACCAGGGGTAGCCCGCCAGGATGCTCATCGCATCGCCGCGGCGCGCAAGGAACGCATCCGCGGAGAGGGCGAGCCATGCACCGAGATCGGCGAGTTGCGAATCATCGCCTGCAAGGTGACGGCCTGCAGCGGCGAGTTCCCCCCGGCGCCGGCGCTCCCCCTCCGCCCGAGCGCCCGCACGCTCAACCGCAACCGGCTCGGTGGCACACGCCAGCGTCCACTCCCGGCCCGCCTTCAGCACAGTCGACAGCACGCCGGGGCAGTAGAGGTCCTCACGGTCCTCGAGCCCCCGCTCCGCCTCGCGGGGGTAGAGCGTGGAGTAGTACCAGTCTCCCGCGTCCCGCCATTCCCCATCCTGGTACGACAACACGAGTGCCGGCATCCCCGAGTACGGAGCGTAGAAGACGCGCCCCGGCTCCGCCTCCGCCATGGAGGCGACGACATCGTTCGCGCCGATCAGGGCGTGGAATTCCCGACCCGCGACGAGTGGCCGAAGCTCCAATCGCGCGTGGCCGCCCTCCAGCCGGTACCGCAACACCGTTGCACCGGGATCTCGGGCCACGAAAAGCACTTTTTCGAGTGTGAGATTGCCCAGCCGGTAGCGCCACGTCGGCCAGGGGTCCAGACGGAACTCCTCGAGGTACCGATGCCCATCCGGGTGGATCGTGCCGGGATAGATGTTCGCCGCAAGGTCGTACCGCTCGCCTGACGGCAAGAGCACCGTCTCCTCGATCCGCGAGAGGAGCACGACCCGGTCCGTGGGCGGCTGCCTAGATACGACCAGGAGTCCGTGGTAGCGCCGTGTGTTCGCGCCCACCGCCGTCGACGCCGCGTACCCGCCGCGCCCGTCGGTCTCGAGCCATTCCAGGGTGGAGCCGGTCGCAAAATCATTCAGCCGACGGGCGCCCACGACGATCGGGGCGGGAAGGCTGGCCATCCCTACGCTAGCGGGCCTGCGAGGCCAGGATCAGCCCCGTGACGATCCCGAGCCCGTCCCAGACCAGGTCCTTCTGACTGAACGGTCGGCCGATGCTTCTGTCGTAGAACTCTTGCCAGAGACCGGCCGCCGCCGCACCCGCACCGGCCAGCGCGAGTGCCGGCGCGCCGTCGGGCCCGGTGCTCCGCGCCACCCCGTACGTCATCCCCGTCACCGCGAGCGAGAGGAAATAATGCCGCAGCTTGTCCTCGGCGAACCAATCATCTCGCACGTGAACGGTGTCGGATGAAGCATTCATGGGCCCACTGGCGAGGTAGTGGAGAGCGGGAGGAAGAGCGGTGCTCTCGTGAAATGCGGAAACTCCGGCGAGCCACTCGTGGGGTACATCGTCGACGAAAACGGCCGATGCCGTGGGGCGTACGGTCTGGGGCGTGGGATCGCTTTCCACGGAGACCGCCGGTGTGTCGAGTTGACGCGCCCACAGAACTGTGTCCATCGCGCCGGACGCGGGAGGTCCGAGGCCCATCGGTAGGGTGAGGAGGACGAGGATCCACTCATGCATGGCTGCGTCTCGGGTTGCATCCGGGGTTCCGGTGCATCACCTGTTCAAGACCCGGGCCGCGCCACGCCCCGGGCAGCCTCGCCCCCGAACTCCACGCCTGCCACTCCCCCTACCGATGGCCACCCACACCATCGCCTCAAGGACTCCCCGCGCACCGAGTGCGAATCACCCTCCGTGCGTCGACCACGACCGCGTGGCCGCGATCGCACGTTGCCACCCGAGGAGCAGCGTCGCGCGCGCGGCGTCGTCCATTGCCGGCTCGAAGAAAGCAGGCTCCGGCTGGGCCCCGAGAAAGGTGTCGACGTCCGGCCACACGCCAACGGCAAGCCCTGCCAGCCCTGCGGCACCGAGTGCCGTGGTCTCCACCATGGCGGGCCGACGCACCCGGCGTCCGATCACGTCCGCCTGGAACTGCATGAGCCAGTCGTTGAGCGCGGCGCCGCCGTCGACGGCCAGGTCGGAAGCGGCGACGCCGGAATCGACCTCCATCGCCTCCAGCACGTCCCGCGTCGCGTACGCCATCGCCTCCAGAGCCGCCCGCGCCAGGTGCGCCCGCCCCGTGCCGCGCGTCAGCCCCCCGATCGTGCCTCGCGCCTCGGAGTCCCAGTGCGGCGCGCCGAGGCCGACGAAGGCGGGGACGAAGTAGACGCCGTCGTTCGACTCCAGCTCTCGCGCGAGCTGCTCCGACTCCGGCGCCTGGGCGATGATCCCGAGTGCGTCGCGAAGCCACTGCACCGCCGCACCGGCGATGAAGATCGAGCCCTCGAGTGCATACGCCGGCTGCCCCCTTCCGTCGCACGCGACCGTCGTGAGCAGCCCCTGCTTCGACGCGATACGCTCGCGGCCCGTGTTCAGAAGCAGGAACGCCCCCGTGCCGTACGTGTTCTTCGCGAGGCCGGGCGCGCAGCACCCCTGCCCGAAGAGCGCCGCCTGCTGATCGCCCGCAACGCCCGCCACCGGGATCGGCCGGCCGAAAAGCTCACTCACCGTCTCCCCGAAGTCGCCGCTCGACGGACGCACTTCGGGGAGCAGGGCACGCGGCACGTCGAAGAGCGAGAGCAGCTCGTCGTCCCACTCGAGCCGGTCGATGTTGTAGAGCAGGGTACGCGACGCGTTCGTCGGATCCGTCGCGTGCACCTGACCACCGGTCAACTTCCAGATCAGCCAGCTGTCGATCGTGCCCGCGGCGAGCTCTCCGGCCTCGGCGCGCTCACGCAATCCCGGCACTTCGCGCAGCAGCCATTCCAGCTTGGTTGCCGAGAAGTACGGGTCCAGCACCAGCCCGGTGCGCTGCCGCACCCAAGCCTCCCGGCCCGCCTCCTTCAACTCCCGGCAGCGATCCGCCGTGCGACGATCCTGCCAGACGATCGCCCGGTGCACCGGTTCGCCCGTCGCCCGGTCCCACACCACCACCGTCTCCCGCTGGTTGGTGATCCCGATCGCACTCGGCTCCAGGTCCGTCGCCGCCAGCGCCTCCCGCGCCGTCCGTAGCGTGACGTTCCAGATCTCACGCGCGTCGTGCTCCACCCACCCGGCACGCGGATACTGCTGGGTGAACTCGGCGTACGAACGAGACACGACCGCGCCCCGCTCGTCGATCACCAGCGAGGTCGTCCCCGTCGTCCCCTGATCGATCGCCAGCACACTGCGCATGACACCTCCAAATTCAGCACCGTCGCCCAGGCTCTCATCTCCAACGACGGCCGACGCAGCGACGAGGGTTGCCCCGCACCACGAAACCCTGGCCCAAGTCTCAGCCCTGCGAAGCCCGCGAAGCCACGAGCCCCAGCGAATCCCGGATCTCCTCACCGTACGGCGGCCGCAGCACACCGCGGTCCGTGATGATCCCGGTGATCAACTCCGCAGGCGTTACGTCGAAGGCAGGTGCGTAGACGTCGACGGACTCGGGCGCCGTCAGCCGGCCAAAGCCACGGCGCACCTCATCGGGGTCGCGCTCTTCGATCGGGATCTCGCGCCCCGTCGGCGTGTCCGCATCGATCGTGCTGCTCGGCGCGGCCACGTAGAACGGCACGCCATGATACCGCGCCAGAACGGCGAGTCCGTAAGTCCCGATCTTGTTCGCCGCATCGCCGTTCGCCGCGATGCGGTCCGCGCCCGTGACCACGACCCCGATGCGGCCCTGCGCCATGAGCGTGCCCACGACGGTATCGGCGACGACGGTCACCGGGATGCCGGCTCGCTCGAGTTCCCACGCCGTCAATCGACTCCCCTGAAGCAGGGGACGCGTCTCGCCTACATACACCGAGACCTTCCGCCCCAGGCTTTGCGCGGTGTACAGCGGCGCCAGCGCCGTGCCCACCCCTGCCGTCGCCAGCGCGCCGGCGTTGCAGTGCGTCAGCACCGCCGCACCGTCGACGGGGACCACCTCGAGACCGTACTCGCCGATCCGCCGGCACATCGCGCGGTCCTCGATCAGGATCGAGTGCGCCTCCTCGAAGAGTGCATGCACGATCTGCACATTCGGAAGGTCCGCCTGCGACCAGGCGCGACGGTGCATGCGGTCGAGTGCCCATGGCAGGTTGACCGCCGTGGGCCGCGTCCCACGCAGCAGTTCGATCGCCTCAGCGAGCCTGGCCCGGAAGTCACCCGGCGCGAGCGACGTGTGACGTGCCGCCTCCACGGCCGTCGCCATCGCCGCCGCCACTCCGATCGCCGGCGCGCCCCGAACCCGCATTGTACGGATCGCGTCGGCCATCTCGGACGCCCGCTCGATGCGGAGCCGTACCTCGACCTCCGGCAGCCGCGTCTGGTCGAGTAGATCGACCGCGGCCCCGTCCTCCGTCCAGCGTACGGCCTCGGGATGCATCATCGGACTCCGTTCACCGCAGGGGTTCGAATCCTCGAAAGTTGTAGCGCCAGCCGAGTGCGCGAAAGAGCGAGATCATCCGGGCGATCGGAAGGCCCATTACGGCGAAGAAGTCGCCTTCGATCCAGTCGACGATCGTGGCGCCGTACCCCTGGATCCCGTAGCTGCCGGCCTTGTCCAGCGGCTCGCCCGTCGCCACGTACGCCTCCGCCGTGCGACGGTCGAACGGGCGGAACCGTACCCGGATGCCTTCGACAGAACTCTCCAGTCGACCATCCGGCGCGGCGACCGCGATCCCGGTCTCGACACGGTGCTCGCGGCCCTGGAGTCGGAGCAGCATCTCCACCGCATCCCCTTCGTCCACCGGCTTGCCGAGCACCTCCCCGTCCGCCACCACCATGGTGTCGGACCCGATCACCAATGCATCCGGACGCTGCCGTGCAACGACCCGTGCCTTTTCACTCGCCAGGTACTCCGCAACCTCGCCCGGCGACCCCTCCGGATGCTCCGACTCATCGACGTCCGCGGGCAGCGTATCGAAGGCGAGGCCCAGCATCTCGAGCAACTGCGCCCGCCTCGGAGAGCGGGAAGCCAGCACCAGCGGCGGCACCACCAGCCGTGTAGTGCCGTCGTTCTCCTCCGCACGCAAGGCTTTCACCTCTCCAGGACCAGCGTCACCGGCCCGTCGTTTACGAGTTCGACATCCATCATCGCACCGAATTCGCCCGTCTCCACGGCTCCGGGCGCACGCTCACGCATCATTTCGACGAATCGCTCGTACAACGGGATCGCGATCTCCGGTGGCGCCGCCTCCACGAAGCTCGGGCGCCGCCCCTTTCGCACGTCGCCGTAGAGCGTGAACTGACTCACCACCAGGACGTCGCCACCCACGTCGCCGAGCGCGAGGTTCATCTTCCCCTCATCGTCCGGAAAGAGCCGCAGCCCCACGATCTTGTCTGCCACCCACGCGAGCCGCGACTCGTCGTCGTCCGACCGAAACCCCACGAGGAGCAGATACCCCTGCCCGATCGCGCCCGTCACCCGCTCCCCCACCGTCACCCGCGCGCGCGCCACCCTCTGCAATACCACCCGCATCGTTGCCCCTCCCTCTACCTCCGTTCCACTTGGGGATCGTGGAAACCGGAGAGAGGATGCCAGCTATCCACTCCCTTTACTCGACCGTGACCGACTTGGCCAGGTTCCGCGGCTGGTCCACGTTGCACCCCCTCAGAACGGCAATGTGGTACGCCAGGAGCTGGAGCGGGATCGTGGCCAGGATCGGGGTGAGCAGTTCGTGGGTTTCCGGGATCGTGATCCGGTGGTCGACCCGGTCCCGCAGCTCGGTGTTCCCCTCGGTCACGATCGCGATGACGCGGCCGCCACGCGCCTTCACCTCTTCGATGTTCGAGACGATCTTGTTGTACGTTCCGTCTCGGGGCGCGATCACCACGACCGGCATGTTCTCGTCGATCAGCGCGATCGGGCCGTGTTTCATCTCCGCGGCCGGGTAGCCCTCCGCGTGGATGTAGCTGATCTCCTTCAGCTTGAGCGCGCCCTCCAGCGCCGAGGGGAAGTTCAGGCCCCGGCCGAGGTAGAGGAAGTTGGCCGCATCCTTGTACGTCCGCGCCAGCTCGCGGATCGCATCATTGAGCTCCAGGACCTGCTCCACCTGATCGGGCAGCTTTTGTAGCGCGGCCACGATCTCACGCCCCTGCAGGATCGACATCGACCGCAGGCGCGCCATGAGTATCGTGAAGAGGCCGAGCACCAACACCTGGCTGGTGAACGCCTTCGTCGAGGCGACACCGATCTCCGGACCCGCGTGCAGGTAGATGCCGAAGTCCGTCTCCCGAGCGATCGTCGAGCCGACGACGTTGACGATCCCCATCACACGGGCGCCGCGCTGCCTCGCCTCTCGCAAAGCCGCGAGCGTGTCCGCCGTTTCGCCCGACTGGCTGATCGCGATCACCAGCGTGTCCTCGCCGATGACCGGGTTGCGGTAGCGGAATTCCGATGCGTACTCCACCTCCACCGGGATCCGCGCCAGCTCCTCCAGCATGTACTCGCCGATCAACCCACTGTGCCAGGAGGTGCCGCAGGCGGTGATCGTGATGTTCTTGATCCGCAGCAGTTCGTCGTGGGAGAGCGTCACTCCGCCCAGCTTGACGTTGCCGTCCTCCTCGAGCAGGCGCCCGCGCATCGCATCGCGCAGTGTCTCCGGCTGCTCGAAGATTTCCTTCAGCATGAAGTGGTCGTGGCCGCCCTTCTCGATCGCGTCCAGATCCCACGATACGTGACTGATTTCTTTCGTGACCGTGTCGCCCTTGAGCGACATCGTTTCGAAGCCATCCGGCGTCAAGACGGCCATCTCGCCGTCGTCGAGGTAGACGACCTTGCGCGTCTGCGCCAGGATCGCCGCGACATCACTCGCCACGAAGTACTCGTCACGGTCGCCGATGCCGAGCAGGAGCGGACTGCCACGCCGCGCCGCGACGATCTTGCGCGGCTCCTCGCTACAGAGTACGGCGATGCCGTACGTCCCCTCGACCTGACGCAACGCCGCGCGGACCGCCTCCTCGAGATTGTCCGAGTACGCTTCCTCGACCAGATGCACCAGGACTTCCGTATCGGTCTCGGTCCTGAACTCGTGACCGAGTTCCTCCAGCTTGCGGCGCAACGTGCCGGCGTTCTCGATGATCCCGTTGTGGACGACCGAGAAACGGCCCGCACAGTCCGCGTGCGGGTGCGCGTTCGTCGTGGTCGGTGCTCCATGCGTCGCCCAGCGCGTGTGGGCAATGCCGCACGTGCCGTCCGGCGTGCCCTCTTCCCTGAGCACCTGCTCCAGACGATTGATCTTGCCTGCCGACTTGCGCGTCTCGAGCCCGGCGCCGGACGCGATGCTCACGCCCGCCGAGTCGTACCCGCGATACTCCAGCCGCCTGAGGCCGTCGAGCAGCAGCGGCACGGCCTGCCTGTCTCCAAGGTATCCTACGATCCCACACATAGTTGTACACTCTCTTTGATGGGTCGGCCGACACACCGGCAACGGTCCACGGCGATCCTTCGCGGCACATCGTCGCAAAGGAGAGGTGAACACAAGAACCGGGCGCAAAGCACGCGCCCGGTGGTGCGGTCCGGACAATCAACGTCAACAGAGGCAGAAAGATCGCCCCGCCTCATCGCGAGGTTCGGGACGGCGCGCCCATCGGGTGGCCCCGTGGCACGCCTGGTTTCAGTCCGTGGCGGCTGCGGCGGGCGGCTGCGGTGCACGAACGGCCAGCGCAGCACGCGCCTGCTCGACCAGTGTTCGTGCCTCTTCCATTGTCGGCGCTTCGGCGATGATCCTGAGGATCGGCTCGGTGCCGGACGGGCGCAGGTGCAGCCACTTCGCATCCGCATCCCACGCCAGACGCAGCCCGTCCTGCCGGTCGACAGACGGCGCGGCAAGCTCCCGCTCCAGCACTGCGTACGCCTCGCCCAACGCACCCGAGTCTCGGGGCAATTTGTCCTTGATGATCGCATACGTGCGCTGCGCAGCCACATGCTCGTCGAGCGTCTGTCCGGTCTCGAGCAGGAGCTGGAGCACTAGCGCGACGGCTACTGCGGCGTCCCGTGTGAGATGCACATCAGGCAAGATGACGCCGCCGTTCCCCTCGCCCCCGATCACCGCGCCCTCGGCCTCCATTCGCCGAGCTACGTTGATCTCGCCTACGGGTGCGCGCACGAGTGCCGCGCCCGCCTGGGCAGCCACATCTTCCAGGAGCCGGCTCGTCGAAAGGTTCGTCACGACCGGACCTTTGCGATGACGCAGGACCAGCATCGACGCCAGCGCCAGCGTGAAATCCTCGCCGATCGCGCGGCCGCTACCCGAAACCAGCGAGAGCCGGTCCGCATCCGGATCGGTGGCAAGCCCGAGATCCGCACCGCTCTCTCGGACCAACTGCTCCAGTTCGCCCAGATTCGCCGCGACTGGCTCGGGCTCTCGCGGGAAGCGGCCATCCGGCTCCATGTTCAGGCCCACGACGTCGCAGCCGAGTGCTTCGAGAAGTCGGGGCAGCACCTGCGTGCCCGCACCCCGGATGCAGTCCAGAGCCACCTTGAAGCGGCGCTTTCTCAGCCCCTCCACGTCCAGGTAGGGGATACGCAGCACCGCATCCACATGCCGCTGCGCAGCCTTGCCATCCCGTGTGGCCACGCCGAGCCCATCCCAACCCGCGTAAGGCAGCGGCCGGTCCGAGAGGTAGGCGCGCATGTGGGGACCTTCGTCCGCGTCCAGGAACATCCCTGCCGAGGAAGCGAACTTCAACGCGTTCCACTCGACAGGATTATGGCTTGCCGTCACCACGATCGCGCCCTGGGCGGCGTGGTGGCGGAATTCGAACAGTGTCGTCGGCCTCGGCGCGAGGCCAATGGCCACGACATCGCACCCCCCCGACTGCAGCGCCGCCGCGGCTACGGAGGCGAACATGGGCCCAGACGTACGCGAATCACGGCCGAGTACCACCTTTGGGCGGCCGTTTCCGGCCTTTTCCCGCAGGTACGCGCCGAATGCGGCGGCGAAGCGCGCCACCACCTCCGGCGTCAGTGCCTCGCCCACCCGGCCACGCACGCCGGACACGCTCACCATCAAATCGTTGGGGATTTCGAACGTCATTTCTACACTCCCAAAATACGAACGGGGCCGCCGTCTCGTCCGTGCACGGCCAACCCCGGAGCACTTCAAGGTAGGACGCTGTCCTCACGGGGTCAAGGTGAAAGAACCGCTTCCGGTAGCCACTCTTCCAGCAGCATGACGACCGCGTCTGGATTGTCCGCATTCAGCCAGTGGCCGCCTTCGACGCGGTGCAGGAAGACCCTGCCGGTCCGCTCGTCAGCGGCCTCGATCCGGTCCACGGCCGCGTCGGTCAGGATATCGGAGCGCGTGGCCCGTAGGAAGTGGAGTTCCAGATGATCGGAAGGCGTTTCCACGACCGGCCAGAGGTCGGTCGCGAAGAAATCGTCCAGAAGCGCCTGCATCGCCGACAGGTCCAGCGCCCACCCCAGCTCTCCATTATTGGGCTCCAGGTTGGTCGCCATCCACTGGGCCACGCCTGTCGGCCACCCGTCGGCGGCCAGGGCGGCCACCGCATCACCCCGCGACGCGAACGGGCCGGGGTGCGCACGAAGCGTCTCGAGCATCCGCGCGGCGGACCCACCCGGCGTCCGCGCCTCCGGCGTCGAATCCACCACCCAGAGCTGGTCGACGGCGTCCGGGTAGTCGCGCGCGTAGGTGAGTGCGACTTTCCCACCGAATGAATGGCCCAGGATCGCATCCGTCCTCACACCCAGCGATCCGGCGAGCTCCCGTAGGTCGCGCGCCGTGGCTTCGAGCGTGTGCGGAGGCGGAAAGCCGCGCGAGCCGCCGTGCTCGCGCAGATCCACCAGCACCGCGCCCCACTCCGGACGCGCACGTGTTACGCGCCGCGCGATCGAGCCCCAGTTTCGGCCCATCCCAAAGATCCCGTGCAGCATGTACAGCCACCGAACAGGCTCCGCACCCGGCGATTTCACGATCTCGTGCTCGAGCACCCGCTCCGCCACCAGTCCCTCCTCAACTCGTTGGAGTGCTTTGCGGCTCGAACCGCAGTCCACGATTCCCGCCTCGGCTCCGAGTCCACTCGGGTCCTTGCGTTCGCTTCGACTTCGGAGCGGGACTCGCATACGCGCCGGGAGCGGAACCGCTCGAGCCACAACGGTCACCAGTCTACGACCACTGCCGCGCACCGGCAAATACCCACTGGCAAATACCCACCGGCAGGTACTCACAGCATTCAATCGCCTGGGCACGTACCGCGCCCTCACCGCCATTGCACGCCCCATCCGCGCCACATACCTTCCCGGATCCGATTCCTGATCCAGCCAACCCCGATACATCATGACTGATCACGAACGCCGTTTCGCCACCCGCGCCATTCACGCGGGGCAGGAGCCCGACCCGACGACCGGCGCGATCATGCCACCGGTCTATCAGACATCGACGTACGTCCAGGAGGGGCTCGGGAAGCCACGCGCCGGGCACGAGTACGCCCGTGTCACCAACCCGACGCGCTCCGCGATGGAGGGCAACATCGCCGCCCTCGAGAGCGGCCGCCACGGCATCGCCTTCGCCAGCGGCATCGCCGCCACCGAGGCCATCGTCAAGCGCCTCTCCTCCGGTGACCACGTGATCAGCGAGGAGAACACCTACGGCGGCACGACCCGCATGTTCACCCAGGTGCTCTCGCGCTTTGGCATCGAGTTCACCTTCGTAGACTCGCGTGACCCCGACAACGTACGCCGCGCGCTCCGGCCCAACACGAAGTTGATCCACATCGAGACGCCGACCAACCCGATGATGCGTCTCACCGACATCGGTGCCATCGCCGATATCGCCCGCGAGGCCGGCGTCCACCTCTCCGTGGACAATACCTTCGCCTCGCCCTACAACCAGCGCCCACTCGAGCTCGGCGCCACGATCGTGGTGCACTCGAGCACCAAGTACCTGAACGGGCACTCCGACGTGATCGGCGGGATCGTCGTTACGAACGACGACGACGTGGCCGAAGACCTCCGCTTCCAGCAGAAGGCGGTCGGCGCCGTACCCGGGCCCTGGGACTCGTGGCTCATCCTGCGCGGCACCAAGACGCTGCACCTGCGCATGGAGCGCCACAACGCCAACGGCCAGCGCATTGCCGAGTTCCTCCAGGATCACCCCGCCGTCGAGCAGGTCCACTACCCCGGGCTGCCTTCGCACCCGCAGCACGAGCTCGCGAAGCGGCAGATGCACGGCTTCACCGGGATGATCAGCATGGAGCTTGGCTCGGCCGAACGGGCGAAGCGTGTCGTCGAGGGCACGCGCATCTTCGCCCTCGCCGAAAGCCTCGGCGGCGTCGAGAGCCTGATCGGCCTGCCGGCCCTGCAGACCCATGCTTCCGTGCCGCCCGACCGCCGCGCCGCCATGGGGATCACCGATTCCCTCGTCCGCCTCTCCGTCGGCGTCGAGGATGTCGAGGACCTGATCGAGGACCTGGACCAGGCGCTGGCACGCTGAGCCCGGAGCGTGGACTGCGGGACACGCTCTGAAACCGGCCGTGCCGGATCCTCGTAAAGGACCGGGTTGACCGGTTCGCCGAACCTTGCGTGGAGGCCTTATGGATTCGGTAGCCATAGCGGGCATGATCTTCTCCCTGCTCGCGATCATGATGATCGGAGGGTTCATCCTCCTCTTTCCGTTGAGCCGGCGTCTCGGTGCGGTGCTCGAGCAACGGCTGCGGGAGAAGGACTCGGCCGAGGCCAGCGCGGATCAAATCGAAGAGCTGCGTCGCGCCGTCCGCTCGCTCGAGGCCGAAGTACGCGCACTCTCCGAGCGGCAGGCGTTTACGGATTCGCTGCTGGACGTGCCGGAGCGACCGGAGCTGGAGCCGGGGCAACGAGCGTAGCCGCGCATCACCGATTCATCCTCGACCCGGAGCACACCGATGCCCGATTCCACCGACGTCCGCTCGCCACGCCGCATCCTTGAGGACATCGCACCGAGCGCCTGGGAGCACCCTGCCGACCGTGCGGCCCTCGCCGCGCTCCGGCGAGTTCCCGCCTTCGACGAAGTCCTAAAGCAGATCTTCGGCCTCCTTGGCGAGAACCGGATCCGCTTGGCCTTCCAGGCCAGCGCGGTCCGCGTCTCCGAGAAGCAGTTCCCCGACCTGCACCGGCGCTATCTGCGGGTGCTCGAGACACTCGATTCGCCCGAGCCCTACCCGCTCTTCGTCTCGCAGACCCCGATCGTCAACGCCGGCGCCTACGGGATGGACAAGCCGTTCATCGTGCTGAACTCCGGCTCGCTCGCGCTCCTCGATGGTGACGAGCAGACTTACCTCCTCGGCCACGAGCTCGGCCACATCATGAGCGGCCACGTGCTCTACCGCACGATGACGGTCATCCTGCTCCGGCTCGCCCAGCTCGGCTTCCCGATCGTCGGCATCGCCGCACGCGCCGTCCTCCTCGCCCTCCTCGAGTGGAGCCGCAAAGGCGAGCTCTCTGCCGACCGTGCCGGACTATTGGTCGCGCAGAATCCGGATGCGGCCATGGGCACCATGCTCAAACTGGCCGGTGGCGGCTCTCGCGAGGAGACCGACTTGAACGAGTTCCTGCAACAGGCCGATGAGTATCGCCAGACCGGCGACGTGGCCGATGCGGTCTTCAAAGTGCTCAACATCCTCGGCTCGACCCACCCCTTCCACGTACTCCGTGTGGCCGAGATGCGCGACTGGATCGAGTCGGGCGAGTACGACCGCATCCTGCGCGGCGAGTACCGCCGGCGTGGCGATGGCCACGAGCCCTATGCCGAGGATCTGGCCGCGGCCATGCGCGCCTACGCCGAGGACGCCAGGTCAATGGCGGACCAGGTCGGAGCGGCCGCGAAGCGCTTCCGCGAGGCGTTTGCCGAAGGATTCCGCCGGCCGTAACTTTCCCGGCATGAAGATCCTCATCGTCGGAAACGGAGGTCGGGAGCACGCACTGCTCTGGAAGCTGCGCCGCGATGCTCCCGACGCGCAGTTCTATATCACTCGGGGCAACGGAGGCACTGCCGATCTGGCGAGCACTTTGCCCCTCGCACCCACCGATGCGCCCGCACTCGCCTCCTGGGCCGAAGCCAATGGCATCGACCTGACGGTGGTCGGCCCGGAAGCGCCACTCGCCGACGGCATCGCCGACCTCTTCATAAACCGGGGCCTCGCCGTCTTCGGCCCGACCCGCGCCGCGACGGCGATCGAGGCCTCCAAGGCGTACGCCAAGGCGCTCATGGAGCGGGCGGGCGTGCCGACGGCCGCGTTCCGCACCTTCACCGATGCGGCCTCCGCCGAGGCGTTCATCCGCGAGGTGGGCGCGCCGATCGTGGTCAAGGCCTCGGGCCTCGCGGCCGGCAAGGGCGCCGTCGTCTGCGCGTCAGTCGAGGAGGCGGTCGATGCTGCCCGCGCCATGCTCGCGGGAGGAGAGTTCGGCGCGGCCGGCCACGAGATCGTCGTCGAGGAGTGCATGGAAGGCGAGGAGGTCTCGGTCTTCGCGCTGACCGATGGCGAGGACGTGCTGACCATGCTGCCGGCACAGGACTACAAGCGCGTAGGCGAGGGGGATACGGGACCGAACACCGGAGGGATGGGCGCCTACGCACCCGTCACGGGCGTTGACGCCGCCCTCATGGCCCGCATCCGCTCCGAGATCCTGCTCCCGACACTCACGGCGCTGCGCGAGGATGGCCGCACCTTCCAGGGGCTCCTCTACGCCGGTCTCATGCTCACCGCGGAAGGCCCGAAGGTCGTGGAGTTCAACGCTCGTTTCGGCGACCCCGAGACGCAGGCGCTCCTCCCGCTCCTCGAGTCGTCGCTCCTCGAACCGATGCTCGCCATCGCACGCGGCGACACGATCACGACATCCTCGCTCGAGTGGCGGGCGGGCTACGCGCTCACGACGGTTCTCGCCTCGGCCGGCTATCCGGGATCGTACGAGAAGGGCAAGGAGATCACGATCCCGGCCCAGGTAGCGGAAGCCGACGACCTCGTCGTCTTCCACGCCGGCACCGAGTTGCGCGACGGGCGACTCGTGACCTCCGGCGGCCGCGTGCTCGCGGTCACCGCCGTCGCGCCCACGATCGAAGAGGCCGCCGAGCGCAGCCGCGAGGGCGCCGAGGCGATTGCCTTCGACGGTCGGCAGTACCGCCGTGACATCGGATGGCGGGAGATCGAGCGCCATGCCGGAGCTTCCTGAGGCCGAAACCATCGTCCGCGACCTGCGCCGGCACGTCACCGAGCGTACGGTCACCGGCCTTCGGGTCATCCATGCCGACATCCTCGCCCCGAACCTCTCGCCCGACGACCTGGCCCATGCCCTCGTCGGGCGACGCATCGAGGAAATCGCACGGCGCGCCAAGAACATCGTCTTCCGCTTCGAGGGTGGCCCGATCCTCGTCGTCAATCTCGGGATGACGGGCCGGCTCGTGGTGAGCACGGCGCCGCGCGCGTCCGAGCTGCGCCACGTCGCCGTGCGCTTCGATCTCGATGGCGGAGACGCACTCCTCTACGACGACGTCCGCCGCTTCGGCCGCTTCGATCTCTACTCGCCCGAGCAATGGAAGGAACGTGAAGCGGAGTTCGGCGTAGAGCCGTTGTCGGATGCGTTCACTGCCGAGCGGCTCCAAGAGCTGACGAGCCGGTCCCGCTCTCCGATCCGCAACTGGCTCCTCGATCAGCGCCGGATCGCGGGCATCGGCAACATCTACGCGAACGAGGCGCTCTTCCGTGCACGCGTCCACCCGGCTCGCCCCGCGAACACGCTGACGAAGCAGGAGGCAGCGCGCCTTCGCGACGCGCTGCGTGACGTGCTCCGCGAGGCGATCGAGGTCAGGGGGACGACGCTTCGCGACTATCGCGATGCCAGCGGCGAGGCCGGTGGTTTCGAGCCGCTGTTGAAGATCTACGGCCGCGAGGGCGAGCCCTGCCCCGTCTGCGGCACCCCCATCGAGCGGTTGGTGCTCGGCAACCGCTCCGCCTTCTTCTGTCCCCGCTGTCAGAAGTAGCGCGCCGTAAGAAGTATCCTGACCGGGCGAAGTTCGCAGGACCACCCATGAGCCGCAGGACTGAACTGCGCGAACACGTGCGCGCCCACGCCGAGGACCGGCCGGGCGTCTACCGCATGCTCGGCCCCGGCGGCGAAGTGCTGTACGTCGGCAAATCGGTGCGGGTACGCACGCGCCTCCTCTCCTACTTCCGTGCGAATCGGGGCGAGAAGGCCGCCGAGATCATCGATCACACCCACGCCATCGAGTGGGATTACCGCCCCAACGAGTTCGCCGCACTTCTGACCGAGCTTCGCCAGATCAAGCGTTGGCGGCCCCTCTACAACGTCGAGCACAAGCGCGATAGGCAGTACTGCTTCATCAAGCTCACCCGCGAGGCCGCACCCCGCCTCCTCCTCGCTGGCGACGTCTCCAACGACGGCGCGCTCTACTTCGGACCGTTCCGTGGCCGCGCCCGCGTCCGGGATGCCATCCGTGAGCTCTCCGACGTCCTCGAGTTCCGTGACTGCCGCGCCTCGACACCGATGCGCTTCGCCGACCAGCTCGAGCTCTTCCGCCGTGACGAGGCGCCGGCCTGCTACCGCGGCGAGATCGGGCGCTGCCTGGCACCGTGTGCCGGCCGATGCACCCAGAGCGAGTACCGGGAACGCGCGGAGCTCGTCTGTCGCTTTCTCGAGGGCGATGCCGACCGCCCTCTCGTCGTACTCCACGAACGAATGCAGGAGGCCGCGGACCGGCTCCAGTTCGAATACGCAGCAACGCTCCGCGACCGCGCCCAGCGCCTCGACCGCATCCGTGAGGAACTGGTCGCGCTGCGAGGCACCGTACAGACGCTGACCCACCTCTACCCCGTGCCGGGGCACGCCGGAGAGGATCGCCTCTATCTGATCCGTCGCGGGATCGTCGCCGCCGAGTACCCATTCCCAGGCTCCGTCGAGGCACGCGCCCATCTGGCTGACGCCATTCGCGCCGAGATCGAGCGCCTCGACCCCTCGCCACTTCGGGTGCAGCCGCACCAGGCGGCGGAGATCCTGCTCGTCGCCCGCTGGTTCCGGCTGCACCCCGATGAGCGCGAACGCCTGATCGATCCCGCCGATATCCTGAACGTCCGACTCACCGCCTGAGCGCGCATCGCCCTACGGACCTGCCGCGTTTTCGCAGCACCGCCTGCGTTCACTTCCGCCGCAGGGCAGGCCCACCCGAGCCTGGCACCGCGACGCGTGCCCGCGGGTCTGATCACCATCCGAGAGCCGCGGGGATCTCCCCGATGGCGGTCCGCCGCTCCGGCGCTTTCCTTGCGGAGATCGTTGGATGATGCCCGCATTCGACCGGCCCCTCGTGGGCGCGCTCTTCTCCGCGACGCTGTACTTCGCCGGCTGTGCGTTCGAGTCGAATCCGGACGCCACAGCCGGCATATATGGCCCCTGGCGCTGGATCGGCTCGAGCGGTGGGATCGTGGGTATCCGACCCACGCCCTCCGACGAGGAGATCGAGTTGATCTTCTACTTCCACCGCAGTGGCCTGGTGACCATCTACGAAGGTGACGCCGCGCCGAGCCGCGTCCCCTTTACCGCTTCGCTCGTTCCGACAGCGGCGGATGAGCCACAGGAGAGAGGGCTCCGCTACGCCGACCCGGTCACGGTCTTTCCCTTCGACCCGACGATCGACAGCCACACGATCCGGCACATCGGCTCCGACACCCTGATCCTCGCCGATCCGTGTTGCCACCGCTACGAGCACACCTTCATTCGGATCGAATGACCGGCGGCCCGTAACCACGCCCCCCGGTTCAACCGCTTGGGCATGCCCCTTGTCGCTACCGGGCGGATCGAATCGCTTACGTCCATCCGCAGGACGAAGCGGTCACGACAGAAGGCTGACCACCAGCCCGGTCCCGAGGACCGCACCGAAGAAGGTCGGAGGGAGGAGAACCGGCACCGCAAGCATCCCGAATCGGGACGCC
>CALKIP010000072.1 GCA_937995995.1 uncultured bacterium | reverse complement strand
GTTACGGGATCCGATCCACGCATCGCTCGCCGCGTTGCGGCGGGCCGGCGCCGAGATCGGCACCGTCGTCGGCGACGTCGCGACGGCGCGCGTACCGATCGATGCACTGGATCTCCTCTCACGCACCCCCGAGCTTCGTCGCATCGAAGCGGCGCGGCGCCTTTCCATCAGCCACGACACGAGCATCGTGGCCATCCGGGCCACCGATGTGCGCCAGCGCGATGGCGACCTCTGGTACGGCTCCACGGGCGACGGCGTCATCGTCGGACTGTACGACACCGGCATCGATTACAAGCATGGCGACTTCCGTGACGGCCGAGGCCGCAGCCGCCTGCTCGGGCTGTGGGACCACGCGATCGGCAACGGCACGCCGCCGGACGGCTTCGCCTACGGCCACTACTGCGATCAAAACTCCCTGACCGACGAATCGTGTCCATCGACCGACCGCGATGGTCACGGCACGCACGTGGCCGGCACCATGGCGGGCGATGGCTCGGCCGCGGGCACCGGGCAGGCTTTCCGGTACGCGGGCGTGGCCCCGATGGCCGACCTGCTGGTGGTCAAGGGAGGAAACTTCCTGGCCCACGAGATCGTCGAGGCCGTGGACTGGATCTTCCGGACCGCGGAGAAGCTCGGCCGGCCGGCGGTCGTCAACCTCTCGCTCGGGGCTCAGTCCGGTGCGCGAGACGGAAGCTCGGCCTTCGAGCGGGCGCTCGACAACCTCTCCGGCCCCGGACGCATCATCGTCGCCGCCGCAGGCAACGATGCCTCGAACGGCAACTTCGTCGAGGGCTCGTTGCCGGCCTACCGCTTCCACGCGATGGACGTGCCCGTGGTCGGATCGCCGATCGAGTTCGTGATCCGGGTCCCCGGGACGGCGCCGCGGGCGGGCATCTGCAACGACTACGGCCTGATCGAGGTGTGGTACGACGGTGCCGACCGGCTCGACATCGAGATCGTCCGCCCCGACGGCGAGGCGGTGAGCGCGGCATTCGGCACATTCCGGCAGGATTCGAGCGCGAGCGGCTTCATCTGGATCGACAACGCCTTCAACGGCGCGAATCCCGGCAACGGCGACCATCAGGCGCTCATCGAGATCAGCGACTGCAACAGGAGCGGCGCCCTTGCTCAGGGGCTGTGGGTCGTCCGTGCAACGCCGACTTCGGTCGGCTCGGGTGGCGAGCCGGTCCACTTGTGGATCTCGCAGACGGAGTTCGGCGAAAGCGATGCGCTGCGCGGCGTCAGCTCGAACTTCGACAACGGCTACATCGTGAGCTCACCGGCCACGGCGCACGACGTCATCGCGGTCGGTGCCTACGTGACGCGCACCTGCTGGCAGGCGCAGAACGGCGTCTGGTGCTGGACCGCCCGGGAGGAAGTGGGTGATATCGCCCACTTCTCGAACGGCGGCCCCACGCGTGACGGGCGGCTGAAGCCGGAGATCTCGGCGCCGGGCCGGACGATCATTTCGACGCTCTCGTCCCAGATCACCGGCATTCCTGAAGAGCTCGTCGCTCCCGATGGCGTCCACGTGGTGTTACAGGGCACGAGCATGGCCGCACCACACGTGGCCGGCGCCGTCGCGCTCATGCTTCAGCACGACCCCACCCTAACGCCGGCCGAGGCGAGAGCGATCCTGCAGCGGAGCGCGCTACGGGACGAATTCACGACACGGTCCTATACCGGAGAGCCAGGTGGAGCTACGCCGAACAACCAGTGGGGCCACGGCAAGCTCGACGTGCACGCCGCGGTTGAGGACCTGGTCGACCCCGCGCTCATCGCCGGGGTGCTGGTCGTGCCGGATGTGGACTCGCTGGCGCTGAGCGGCAAACTCCAGCTCTGGGCACAGCCGTACGACGCCCTGGGCAATACCATATCGGCCGCCGTCACCTGGAGCTCGAGCGACCCGGCCGTGGCAACGGTCGATCAGACCGGCCTCGTCACGGGCCACGCCTTCGGCACGACGACGATCTCCGCGACGGCGGGCGGCAAGAGCGGCCAGGCTCTCCTCACGGTCTCGACGCCGTCCACACTGATCGTGGAAGCCGATGCCGTGCCCGTCCCCGGCGAGATGTCCACCAAGAGCGGCACACGAATCGTGCTCCTGAAGCTGCACATGCGCGTCGACGGGCCCGAGGACATGCGAGTCGAGCGGATCGGCTTCACGCTGACGGGCGACGACCCTCTGGCCCGGGCACACCTGATCCGTGACCTCGACGGCAACGCCCAGATCGACGAGGGCGAGATCACGCTGGCCGACGACGCCGTGGCGCTCCTCCCGGGCGAGGAGACGACGGTGCTCCTCTCGCCCGATGAGCTGGTCATCGCGGCGCGCGACTCGGCGACGGCACTCCTTGCCCTCCAGTTGAGCGGCAATGTGCCGAACGGCGCGGGCTTCCAGGCGCGCTACGAGCCCGAGACGCTGAGTACGGTCGGCGTGCAGTCGGGCGAGACGGACCGGATCGAGCAGGCGCCGGGTGCGGTTTCCAGCGCCCCGATCGCGACGACGGTGCTGCGGCCTGACGAGGTCTTCGCACTGAGCGAGAACCCGGTCATGTCGGACCGCGTCATCTTCAACTTCCGCGAACGCCCGCGCGTGGCAGCGGTCTACATGCTCAACGGTAGCCGCGTCGTCGACCTGCTGCCGCGCATGGAAGTCGATGGCCGCGTCGAATGGGACCTTACGAACGAGAAGGGTGCCGACGTCGCACCGGGGATCTACCTGGTCGTCTTCAACGTGGGCGGCGACCTCATCACCGAGAAGCTGATCATCGTCCGGCGCACGGACGAGGAGGAGTAGGACCTTGGCGCGTCGAGACGATTTACCCAGACACTTCCGCCGCCTTCGACGACTCGGCCGTGCATCACTCGCCGCCGCGCTTCTGCTCCCCGCGCCCGCACTCGCCCAGGGCGGGATCGGCTCGAGCGGCGCCGCCGTGCTCCAGCTACCGGCAGGCAGCCGGGCGTACGCGCTGTCCGGTGCCTACGTCGCGGCTTCGGGCGATGCGGACGCCCTCTTCTACAACCCAGCGGGTGCGGCCGGACTCGGCGCCGCCGCGAGCCTGGCGTACCATCGGCACGTGATGGACATCGACTTCGGCTCGGCGGCCGGTGCACTCGAGGCGGGACCCTTCGTCATCGGCCTCGCCGTAACTTACTTGAACGGCGGCGACATCGAGATCGTCGAGCCCGACCCGAACTTCGGAGGCCAACGCGGCAGGGAGACCGGCGAATTCACGTCGGCACGGGAAAGTGCAGCGCGCCTGGCACTGGCCGCCCCACTCGGGCGCTTGAGCGTCGGCGCGGCAGCGGGCGTGGTGACCAGCAGCCTGGCCGGCGTGACGCGCTCGGCACCACTCGTGGACCTCGGCGCGCAGTTCGAGCTGCCGATCGTCACGATCGGCGCATCGCTGCGCAATCTCGGCCCCGCACTCTCCGGCGATGGCGGTGCGGATGTGCCGCTACCGACCGAGGCCCGCGTCGGCGCCCGCTTCGAGCGGGACCTCGTCAACGGACTCGGCTTCACCGTCGGCGCCGACCTGGCCTCGGATCTCGAGGCCGGCACCACGTGGCTCGCTGCCGGCATCGAGGCCGGGTTGCTCCCGGGCGGTGATCGCATGCTCGGCGCCGTCGCTCGCATCAGCATGGACGGCGACGCCCGTGGGGAGGAGGAACTCGGCGCACTACGCCTTGGCGCCGGCTTCACCTTCGACCGCCTCGCCTTCGACTACACCTACCAGGAGTTCGACTACTTCGGCGCGATCCACAGGATCGGGTTCCGCTGGGCCCGCCCGCCACGCTGATTCGGCGGGCCTGCCCGTCAGGCTACGCCGTCGGGCGTGTCCGTCACGCTGCGCCGCCGGGCGCGTCCCAGCCACCAGTGGCCGGGGACGGCGGCCGATTCTGGTCACCGGCATGCCCCCAGTCCTGGCCCGCTCACGACAGCGCGTCGCGGTCGCCGCGCGCGACCTCTCGCACCCAGAGCTGGTAGTCGATCGCGGCGGTCAGCGCGGCCTCGATGCTGCGCACCATGTCCTTCTCGCCGACCTCCGCCCTGGCGCGCTCGACCAGTAGTGGATCGAGCAGGAAGGTGAAAGGCCGGCGGTCCACCCGTCGCCCGCCCCGCGGCCGAAGGACTCGCCTCGCTCCGTTGCCGCTCATACGCCCTCCCCTACCATCGATTGTCCTCGCCACGACCGGGCTCCGCCCGGCATCCGTCGCGCACGATGAGCTCCGTCCGGGGGCAAGCCCATAGCGGTTCCGGCCGAAGCGGCGGGAGGCGCGCATCCTCGGCCAGGCCCCTCTGCACTCCTCTGCACTCCTCTGCACTCCTCTGCACTCCTCTGCACTCCTCTGCGTTTTCCTCTGCGCGCTCTGCGAGAATTGGAGCAGGCAACGCCGGTGAGCCCGGGGCCAGAACGTCGCAACCGCTTGCGCTGCCGGGAATTTCTCACATCTTTAATGGCATGGATACCAATCGTAAGCGACTGATCGTGGTCGGAGACCGGGTGCTGATCGCGCCCGAGGAGGGGGAGGAGCGCAGCCGCGTGGGGCTGTACCTCCCGGCGAGCGCCGTGGACAAGCAGGCCGTGCAGGGCGGCACCGTCGTCGCGTCGGGGCCGGGCACGCCGATCTCGGCGCCCACCGAGCTGGACGACGAGCCGTGGAAGATCGCGAGCGGCGAGGCCCGCTACATTCCGGTCCAGGCACGTGTCGGCGACTACGCCATCTTCTTCCGCCGCGCGGCGGTCGAGATCACGTTCGAGGAGAAGAAGTACCTCGTCGTCCCCCAGGCGGCGATCCTGGTACTGGTCCGCGAGCCTCACCCCGAGGACGTCGACTGGTAGTCCGAGGGGCACCCGGCGGCTGCGTTCGGGTACCATAGACAGGAATCGAGCGGCCCCGATCCGGGGCCGTTTCTGTTGTGGACAACGAGGGAAGTCATTCGCCGATGAACGGAACGGATCGCGGGCGGCTGGTCCGCGTGATGGCGAACGGCGGGCTGGTGCGCGCCTTCGCCGTGGATGCGACGCATATCGTCGCCGAGCTTCAGGAGCGCCACGACACGTACCCGGCGGTCACCGCCGCACTGGGTCGGCTGGCTACAGGCGCACTGCTCATGGGCTCGATGCTGAAGGAGGCGGAGCACCAGATCACGTTGCGCGTGCAGGGCGGCGGCCCCGCGGGCACGCTGATCGCCAGCGCCGATGGCGCGGGGGCGGTGCGCGGCCTGGTCGCGAACCCGCGCCCCGAGGTGCCACAGGCGCGGGATGGCAAGCTGAACGTGTCGGGGGTGGTCGGTCGCGCGGGGCAGATCAGTGTGACGCGCGACCTCGGGATTCGTCATCCCTATTCGAGCGCCGTCGAGCTGATCTCGGGCGAGATCGGCGAGGATCTGGCGTACTACCTGGCCCGTAGCGAGCAGGTGCCCTCCGCCGTCGGGATCGGCGTTTTCGTCCGGTCCGACGGCTCCGTCGAGGCCGCGGGCGGCTACCTCGTCCAGCTCATGCCCGGCATCAGCGACGGCGACGCCGAGGCGATCGAGTCGACGATCCAGTCGCTGCCACACCCGACTACCATGCTCCGCGAGGGGGATACCCCGGAGCAGATCCTGGATCGCATCTTCGCCGACGGCTACGACGTCCTCGGTCAGAGCAAGGTACGCTTCCACTGCCCCTGCAGCCGTGAGCGTGCCGAGCGGGCTCTCGTGCTCCTCGGCGCAGCCGAATTGGAGGCGCTGCGCGAGAAGGATGAAGAGCAGGGCCACAGCGAGATGGTCTGCGAGTTCTGCAAGACCGAGTATCGCTTCACGCGGGAAGAGATCGACTCCTTGATCGCCGCCGCGAAGTCGCCGGACTGATCCCCCCGGGTGAGTGGGTCGACCACACCCAGTCGACCCACCGGCGACGCGACGCCTCCTTTGCGGGCCACACCCCATCCACAGGGCTGAAGTGGGCCGCGGCTTCAGGGGGCGTCGTTTGGAAAGTTCAGGTGATGTGACCGGAAGAGGACGATGTTACGACTGCGCAGGCGGCGCGCCGCCGCGGACGAGCGACGTACCGACACGCTCGCCGATCTGGAACGGTTCCTCAAGCGTGGGCTCGTCTTCCCCGCCCTGGCCCCGTTCCTCCTATTCGCCGGCATCGGCCTCGGCAAGCTGACTCACCGCGCACTCGCCCTGCCCGAAGATGCGCCGGTCCGCATGTCGAGGAACGGGCAGGAGGTCTCACGATCACAGCTCGAGGTGCTGAGCACCGTCCTCGAGCGGGCACACGCGGCGGGCGAGCGCACCGCGGAGTACATCGTCGTCTACCGCGAGCACATTGCGCCCGTCGAAGAGAGCCTTCGACGCAGGGGCGTGCCCGCCGAAATCGCCCGTGAGACGGCGTGGCCACTCGTCGAGCACGCCTACCGCCACGGCCTGGATCCGGCCACCGTCCTGGCGGTGCTCCTGATCGAGAGCGAGGGCAACCCGAAGGCGACCAGCCCCGTCGGCGCACGTGGGCTCATGCAGGTGATGCCCTGGTGGGCCGGCCGCATCCAGGGCTGCGGCACCGACCTCTACGACATCGTCGACAACCTCTGCCACGGCACGTGGATCCTGGCCGAAGCAATGGAGCGTCTACGCGGCGATGAGCGCCGCGCGTTGCTGGCCTACAACGGCTGCGTCCGCGGCACCTTCACCCCCGACTGCCACCTCTATCCGGACAAGGTGAACCGAATCCGCCGGCAGATCGTGGCCGAGTGGGAGCGGTTGCGGCCAGAGGTGCCGGCGGACGACTAGAGCGGGGTTCGCGCTGGTTCGAACCCGATACCGACTCCGACTCCGCTACCAAGCCCGGAAAATCCGGAGTCGGAGTCGAGCCCGGAGCACGGGATGGGCGTGTGCATTCCGGAGAGAGTAGCGAAACGCTCCAGAGCCCTCCGCTACATTTCCTCCAGCTCCGCGAGCAGCGCCGCCGCGGCGTGGGTCCCCTTCTCGAAGTTCTCCACACTCATCCACTCGTCGGGCGCGTGTGCGTTCTCGCCTGGCAGCCCGAACCCCATGAGGAGCGCCGGTGCACCGAGCACGCGCTCGAACGCAGGCACGATCGGGATCGAGCCGCCCTCGCCCGCGTAGACCGGCGGCTTGCCGAACGCCTTCTCGAGCGCCCGTGCCGCAGCCTCGTACAGTGGCCCCTCGAGCCGTGCGCGCCACGCCTCGCCGCCGTGCAGCTCCCGGACGGTGACGCGAACTCCCTCGGGTGCGACACGCCGCACGTGTGCCTCGAAGAGCTCGTAGATCTTCTTCGGATGCTGGTCGGGGACGAGTCGACAGCTCACCTTCGCCATCGCCTTCGCCGGCAGCACCGTCTTGGGCCCCTCGCCCGTGTAGCCTGAGAGCAGCCCGTTCACCTCGAGCGTCGGACGCACCCAGAGGCGCTCGAGCGTGCCGTAGCCAGCCTCGCCGCCGAGCGCCGGCGCACCCGTCTCGTCCCGGAACGCGGCGTCGTCGAACGGCAGCTCGCCGATCTGCTCGCGGAACTCCGGCGCGGCGTGGACGTCGTCGTAGAAGCCCGGGATGGCGACGTGCCAGTTCTCGTCGTGGAAGCTCGCGATGATGCGCGACAGCGCAGTGGCCGGGTTGATCACCGCGCCGCCGTAGCTTCCCGAATGCAGATCACCGGCCGGACCCTCGACATGGATCTCGAAGTAGGCGAGCCCGCGTAGCGATGCGCCGATCGACGGCATCCCCGGCGCGAACATCGTGGAGTCGGAGATCACGATCGCATCGGCGGCGAGTCGCTTCGCATGCTCCTCGACGAAGGGCATCAGATTCTCGCTGCCGACCTCCTCCTCCCCCTCCGCCAGGACGACGACGTTGACCGGCAGCCGGCCCGTCGCCTTCATGTGCGCCTCGATCGCCTTGACGTGGAGGTAGAGCTGCCCCTTGTCGTCGACCGAGCCACGGGCATAGATGCGGCCATCGCGGATGGTTGGCTCGAATGGCGGCGACGTCCACAGCTCCAGCGGCTCCGGTGGCTGGACATCGTAGTGGCCATAGATCAGCACGGTCGGCGCATCGTCGCCCGCACCACGCCACTCGCCCAGCACGATCGGATGTCCCGCCGTCTCCTCGATCGTGACGTCGAGTCCCGCATCCTTCATCCGCTCGTAGAGCCACTCCGCCGCCGCCCGCATGTCGTCCGCATGCTCGCTCCTCGCGCTCACGCTCGGGATGCGCAGGAACTCGAAGAGCTCCTCGCGGAACCGCGCCAGATTCTGGTCAATGTAGTCGTGCACGTCGCTCATGGATCGATGCCTCCCGGGAAGGGGTGAGGGGGAATCCTGTGGCTGTGAAAGGCGTGGCGCAAGAGTGGGGAGCGCCACGGAAGCGGCGCGGGGACGGCGCCCGTGGGGCGGGAGCAGCCGGCGGCAGGCGGCCGCTGCTATTGCGGTGGGAGTTGCCCAGCGGCGGCGGGAGAGCCGGCCTTTGGCCGACGGGAGGGCGCCCTGCCGGCGCGGGAGGGCCGCTACGCGGCGGTGGGGGCTGCCACCAGGCAGCCCCCACCGGCGCAGCCGTCTGCCCCCGCCGCCGAAAGCGGCCTAGAACAGCTTGAATCCCGGCACGCTCAACCCTGGCGGGAACGCCTGGATGAAGAACGGTCCGTAGGCGACCAGGATCAGCACGATCGCCGCGACGACGTACCAGCGGAAGTTGTCCAGCCTGGGCTCCCAGCCGGTGGTCCGGGGCGCCTGCATCGTTTCGGTGAACGGGATCTCCTGTTCCGCACTGCGTCGCCCGGCAAGTACGGTCATGACGAGAATGAGGAGGAAGAGCATCGCGCTGATGAACATCAGCGTCCCGCCGACACCGGTCCAGACGCCGGCCAGATCCCAGGACTCCTTGGTGTACGTGGCCGCTGCACGGAAGGTGCGGCGCGGCAGCCCCTCGAGCCCGCCCGAGACCATGCCGCGGGCGAAGATCATGACACCCACGAAGTAGAGCCAGCTCTGGGCCACGGCCAGCTTGCGCCCCCACAGCTCACGGCCCTTGAGCCATGGGATCATCCAGTAGGCGATCCCCATGAAGGTGAGGAGGACCGCGGTGCCCACGGTCATGTGGAAGTGGCCGGGCACCCAGGTGGTGTTGTGGATCACCTGATTGACGCTGTAGCTCGCGTTGATGAGCCCGGTGATCCCGCCGAGGATGAAGACGAGCATCGCCAGGAGCTGGGCGGCCAGCACCGGGTCCCCCCACGGCAGCTTGAAGAACCAGCCGATCAGGCGCCCGCCACCGCGGCTCCGCCCGCCGATCTCGAGCGCCGAGGCGATCGAGAACGCCGTGATCACGCTCGGGAAGAAGATGCCGAACGTCATGACGAGGTGGATCATCTTCATGCTCGTCGAGATCCCGGGGTCGGTGTACTGGTGGTGGAACCCGGTCGGGATCGACAGCAGGATGAAGAGGATGAAGACGATCCGCGTGAGCGCATCGCTGATCAGGCGGCCACCGGCGTGCTTCGGCACCATCAGGTACCACGAGACGTAGGCCGGGAGCAGCCAGAAGTAGACGACCGGGTGCCCGGAGAACCAGAAGAGCGAGCGGGTGAGCAGTGGGTCCACGCCCTCGGTCCAGCCGAGCGACCACGGCAGCAGGAACACCACGAACGCGACCGCGATCCCGATCGACGCCAGGTCCCACATGGCGTACGTCGCTACGGAGACGAACGCCATGAGCGGAACCCGCTTGCCGGGGTTGTCCCGCCGCCACGCGGCGATCGCGATGAAGAGATTGACCGAGGTGATCCAGGTGCTGACCACCATCAGCACCATGCCCAGGTAGTAGGTCCAGTGACCCTGGAGCGGTGCGTACGAGGTGTAGAGCACGCTCGATTTCCCGGTGAACATCGCCCAGGAGGTCAGCACGAGCCCGGCGACGAGCGTCCAGAACGCGGCGTGCAGCAGACCACCGTTCAGCTTCCGCCCGAGGCCACGCGCGGTCGTGAGGGAGAGGAAGCCGTTGGTGAAGGCGAAGGTCAGCACGATCGCGTTGAATACGCCGTGGATCGTGAGCCCCTGGTAGTAGTTCTTCAGCCCCGGGAACCAGCCCAGAATGTCGATGTTGGCGTAACTGAGCGCCTGTGCGAGTCCGTGCACCACGGCGATCCCCATCGCGCCGAAGGCGATGTAGAGGTGCCAGCGGATCAGCGCCTTCTGCGAGGCGGGCAGCGAGAAGGCGTCCGGGGAGTCGACGACCGGCGTCCCCGCGGTGGCGACCTCCGCTCTCGCCGTGGCGATGCCGGGGTGCGTTGTGACAGTGGTACTCATTCGACGATCACCTTTCCGTACATCATGTGGTGGCCGATGCCGCAGAACTCATGGCAGATGAGAAGGTGCTCGCCCGGTTCCTTGAAGGTGTGGGTGATCTGGGAGATCTGGCCGGGGACGAGCATCATGTTGACGCGCGTGCCCTCGATCGCGAAGCCGTGCAGCACGTCCGTCGCCGTCGCGGTGAACGTCACCTCGGCGCCGGCCGGGACGCGGACCTCGTCGGGCGTGTACGACCACGCCTGGCCGATCATCACGACCTCGTACTTGCCCGGCGCAATCTCTCGGACGCCCGGTCGATCGAAGGGCGGAGTGGTGCGGACGGCGGAGGGTTCGATCTCGGCGACCTTGGTGGGAAGCTCGATCCCCATCGCGAACGCCGAGAAGAAGAGCGCACCCAGGAAACCGACCAGCAACACGGCGGTGACCGTCAGGAACGCTTTCTCATATTTGTGGATGTGCATTGTCTCACCTCTCCAGCAGCATCCAGTAGACCGTGACCCACAGGCCGACCATGGCCAGGAGGAATAGGATCATGAAGAAGAGGGTCCCGATCGGTGCGGGCGCCTCATCGGTCACCTCCTCGGCGACGACGTCGGGGTCGACCGCCTTGTCCTCCACGGCCATGTCGTCGTCCACCGTCGCGGCCGACGTGGACGACCATGTAGTTCCGCTCATGCTCTCGCTCCTGTGATAGGGGAACCGGGACGGGATGCCTGCCTCAGCCGCCTTGCTGATCGAGGTGGACCAGGAACCGTCCGACGCGCCCCAGCAGCGCCAGCAGGATCAGCAGCAGCCCGGCAGCAAGTGCCAGACGGCCCTGGTCCGGACGCCCGAGGAGCGCCTCACTCACCTCGTGCCAGATGAAGAACACCATGGGACCGCCGATGAGAACGGTACCGACCAGTGCGGCCACAAGCTTGCCCACTGCAGCCCTCCTTGTGTTTCCAGCGCGGCCGGGCTCGTCCGCGCTCTCGTCTCCGCCTCGCCATGATTTGCAGCCGGCCGCGTGGGTCGATCGTGCGACCCGCACGATCGGACGAGGCTGGCTCGATCCAACGTTACCAACGCCGAGTTCCGCCGTCTGTCGGGAAGTGCTTGAGATCCGCCTGGGAGGATTCCGCAATGTGATGTAGGGTTTTTCTCTACATCGACGAAGCATGCCTACGATCCGCACGGGCCACGATGCCTGTCGAAGTACGAGGCCGCCGTTCTGCAGAACAGCGGGCGGCGGATCACGCGACATCCATTTCGCCGCACCATTTGCGACCGCGGGGCTCCGGCACGATACGACCCGGCACGCGAGGAGGAGGGGTGGGACGGAGGTCGGACTTCGGCGGCCGCTTGCGGCCCGGCCTCGCGCACGCCGTGCAGGCATAAATGCGAAGTGCCCCGAACGTGTCGACGGACACGTTCGGGGCACGTCGTTCGCGAGCACCCGCGTGTATCACTGTCGGATCCGGAGCGGGGGCGCCAACCGGGGAGAAGGCGAGCGCCCCGACCCGGACCGGAGCGCGGCCGCTAATCGTCGAGGGCGACCAGCACCGGCGGCAGCCTGAACGTCCACTCCTCGATCAGCACTTCTCCGTCGACCCGCACGGCCACCGTGCCCCTGAGCGTCGAGCCGGGATCCGGGATCGGGTCGATGTCGAAGAAGGCGATGATCTGCCCCTCGGCAGCCGCCTGCCCGAGAGCCTCGGAGGCCGATACGAGATCGTTCGCTCTCGCGGCCGATGCGTAGACGCCGCCGGTCTCCGATGCGAGTTCGCACATGCGGATCACGGCATCGATGTCGGCGTCCGAGCTCGTCGCGGCGGCCGGCCCGAGCCCCACGGTGTTGACCGGAATGCCCGCGGCCTGCGCCGCCGCGATCGCGTCGTCACGCAGCCCCTCGTCGTCAGGCATTCCATCGCTCATGAGGAGGATCGAGCGACGGAAGTTGGCCGCGGGTCGCTCGGTATTCACGAAACCGACCACGTCGATCACGCTGCCGTAGAGCGGTGAGCCACTGAACGCCATGATTTCATCGAGCGCGTTCTCGAGCGCGTCCGTGTCCCTCGTGAAGTCCTGGAGCAGGCGAGTCGAGGTGAAACCAGGCGTAGTCGCGCACGCCTCGCAGAAGTCGAAGAGTGCGACTTCGTTGTCCGGATCGACCGGCAGCACCGCCTCCCAGAACGCCTGGGCGGCTGCGGCCCTGCGGTTGGTCGGATCGTTGTCTTCCATTGACGCGGAATCGTCGATATCGATGGCGGCCGCGAGTGGCCGAGCATCCGGAGCCTGCCCCTCCGCGTCCACGAGCGTCATCGTGAAGAGGGTCGGATCCAACCCATCGACCTCCGTCACCGCCGCCTCGATTTCGACATCGTCGGGATCGGTGACCACGTCACCGTCCGAGTCCCTGATCAGGAGACCTAGGCCGAGGACCCCGCTTCTCGAGAAATCCAGACAGTCCGCCTGCACACCCGTCACCGTCAGCGAAGGCTCATCGCCGGGGAGGAACCCCGTGGGATCGCCGTCGCAATCCGTGAGGGCGAGGAACACCACTGCGGACATCGATAGGTAGAGCGCTGGACTTCTTCTGCCTGGGGGCACGGACATGGGCACCTCCGGTAAAGGGTATCCACAAAACGTGTCCCGGAGGTGCCTGCAAGAACCACGATCAATCCCCGGAATCCCTCCCCCACCCTGCCAACCCCTTCAAGGGTGGATTGAGGAGAGCGGATACGAAACGGATGACTGCGATCTGGCGGTACCCAGCTACCTACACAGTTCCACCCCGATCCGCTCACTGCAATCCTTTGCAGTCAAGGACGATCCCACGTCCTCCCCTCTATCCTCCGCCTTTCACCTCCGCCCCAGCAGTTCCTCGAGAAGTGCTTCCGCCTGATAGATGTCGCGAAGTGCCACCAGGATCCCTGCGGAGTGGACGCCGACGGCACGGGCGGCGACATCGCTGTAGAGGAATTCGTTCGGCAGCCCCTCGATGTTACTGTCGAAGGCGATGCCGACGATCCGGGCCTCGCGGTCGATCATCGGACTTCCGCTGTTGCCACCCGTGATGTCATTGGTCGTCACGAAGTTGAACGGCGTGGCCATGTCCACTTCGTCCCGCCGCTCGGCGAACGGTTCCGGGAGGGTGAACGGCATCTGGTTGTCGAAGTTGTACGCCCGTTCGTAGATCCCGTAGATCGACGTCTTGGCCGGTGCGACGGTGCCGTTGTACGGGTAGCCGGCCATGACGCCGTCGGTGATGCGCAGCGTGAAGGTCGCATCGGGTGGAAGCTGCGTCCCGTAGACCGCGAAGAGCGCTCCGGCGAGCCGCTCCTGCTGGATGGACTGCTCGGCGTTCAGCTCCTCCCAGCGCGGCTCCAGCTCTCGCATCCGGTCATCCATCTCGAGGGCGAGGCGGATCATAGGGTCCTGACTCGCCTCGAGGGCGGAGGGGCCGCCCTGGATCAGCGAGTTGCGGAACTCGACATCGGCGACGCGGCTCTGCCGGACCAGCCGGTCGGCGGCCTGCTGCGGTGTCTCGCCCGATTGGAACGCGAGTCGCACGAACGGATCGTCGGCGGGCAGCCATCGGCGCGCGAGCTCGAGGCGGATCGCGAGGAGACGCGCGGAGACCTCGGGGTCGACCGGCGTCGGCTGGCGCAACACCTGTGCCTTCCGTGCCAGTTCCTCGCCCGTGTAGCCCTCGAGCCGCTCGGCCTCGGGACGCGCCGTCTCACGGACGTAGCGAACGAGCGACCCGGCGAGCTGCGAGTACGGATCGCCGAGAAAGTTCCAGTTGTTGATGTTCAGCCGTGGAGCGATATATAGCTTCTCACGCTGGATCTCCTCCATTCGGCCCCAGACATCGCCGTAGCGTGCATCCAGATCCCGATCGGCCTCGACGCGGTCGCGGAACTCCCTCTCCCAGCGGATCTTCCTCCCGACAAGCACCGTGTCCCTGAGTCCGCCGTACTGGCCGGTGTAGGCCTTCAGGCTGTTCTCGATGCTGAAGAGCTGGTCTCGGACCTGGCGCTCCATCTCCGGCCCCCGCGAGGCTATCCAAAGCAGGAACTCGCGCTGGCCCTCGAGGAAGTCGATCAGGAACGGGTGCCTGTACTGCTGCTCGTACATGAGCTGGGAGACCGTGATCTGGCGACTCGTCGAGCCGGGATTGCCGGTGACGAAGACGAGCTCGCCGTCGCGAGCGCCGTTCGGATCCCATTCGAAATAGTTCGACGCGCGCACCGGTGTGGTGCCGTCGGGCTGGTAGGCTCGTACGAAGGCGACGTCGAGCACGTAGCGCGGATAGGTGAAGTTGTCCGTGTCCCCGCCGTAGAACCCCGCCTGCAGATCCGGCGCGAAGACCAGCTTGACCGGCTGGTAGCGCCGGTATTGGTAGAGCTTGAACTGACCGCCATGGAAGAGCGAGACGACCTGACACTCGAAATCGGTCGCGGCCTCACACTCCTGCTCGATCTGGCCGATCGTCGCTTCCTGTGCCTCGGCTCTCGTCGTGGGATCGGCACCGGCAGGAGCCGCGCCCTGCACACGTGCGGTCACATCTTCGATCCCGACGAGCTGGTCGAGGAAGAGGTCCGGGCAGAGCAGCTCATCGCGTCGTGCCGGGGCGTAGAACCCCTCGACCACATAGTCGCGGGTGTCGGTCGAGACCGCCTCGATGCAGTCGCGCGCACAATGGTGATTCGTCATGACGAGTCCGTCGGGCGAGACGAACGACGCCGAACAAATCTCGCCGAACCGCACCGAGGAGAGCCGCACGTGGTCGAGCCACTCCTGTGTCGCCTCGAAACCGTAGCGCTCGCGCCAGTAGTCGAGAGGTGGATTCTCGAAGGTCCACATGGTGCCGAGTTCGGTACCGGTCAACTCGATCCGCTCCGCCGTGCGCTTTGCTGCATCCGAAGGTTCGAGCGGGTCGCCTCGAGTGGCACCGGCCGGGGTGACGACGGTACGTTGAGTCTCTCCACCGCTGGCGCAGCCAACAAATGACAGGAGAGCGAGCAGGACGAGTGAGCTCGAGACAGGGCGTGCGAGATTCATGAGGGTCTCCGTTTTGTTCCGGTCGCGGGACCGGCTGCAATCGGGCTCGGGCGGCCACGTGGACGCCGCGAACGGCTGCGCGGGTGGCGTACGGTCCGCTACGCCCGGCGAAAGCCGTGTGCGGCTGCGCGCGGATTCCGGCCGCATGCAACACTCGCGCCGTACCCTCGAGTGGGAGTTGAAGCGCGTGACTGCTCGCTTCATCACACGTCTGGCCCGGGCCGCGCCTCTCTTTGGGCACCGCCCGGGCCGTGGGCGCTGGGCGCCCGATCAGTCGCCGATCACGCCCACCGATGAGCGCTGGGGGGTGGACGATGGCCGCTGCGCTCCGCCCGCGCTCTGCTCCTGCGCTCGCAGCACCGTCAGACACCAGATCTGCGCTGCACGGTAGATCAACTCGTCCTCGCTCTGCCCTTCGAACGTCGTCTCGATCGGCTCGGGGAACGGCGTCACCACCCGCTGACCCGTGGCCGGATCGACTTCCACGATCCGGTCGAGACTCGCAGCGGCCGCGACACCGCGGCTGCCGTCCTGCAACGAAGCCGAGCGATTCCAGGTGACGCTCCAGGGCGCTTCCACGGCGTATCCATCCGAGAACTCGATCGTTGTGGTAAGCCTGTTGCCGTCCATATCGGCCCTGCACGCCGGCGCCTCGCCCGGAACCTGAGCGCTCAAGCCGACGGGCGCGGCGAGCGCCAGGGCCAGAGCTGTATTTATCAAGAAACGCATTCATCCTCCCGCGTCGACTTCGGCTGGTGGAAATGGGCTAAAACCCTTTCCCGGCATGACATAAAACAGCAAGAATAGGTCCGTGTCCAACTGGGCCTCGGACAGGGACTTGCTTGTTGACGGCGACGTGCGGCCGTATCATCATCCCCCGCGGCCCGGATGTGGGGACCGGGTCGAAGGACCGCAGCCAGCTGCAGTGCAGGAGGAGTAATGGACGATACGTTTCGCGCGCTTCGGGCCCGGGAGTTCGCCCGTCTGGATGCCGAGGGGCATGTGTATCTGGACTACACGGGAAGCGCGCTCTACCCGGAGTGCCTCGTCCGGTCGCATGCGGAGCTCCTTTGCCGGGGCGTCTTCGGCAATCCGCACTCTCGCAACCCCACGTCTCGCGCGAGTACGGAGCTGGTCGATCGCGCGCGCCGGCGCGTGCTCGAGTTCTTCGACGCGGACCCGTCGGAGTACGAGGCGATCTTTACGCTGAATGCGAGCGGGGGGCTCAAGTTGGTGGGTGAAGCCTATCCGTTCGCTCCGGGCTCGACCTTCCGTTTGGCTGCGGACAACCACAATTCGGTGAACGGGATCCGGGAATTCGCCTCGGCACGTGGCGCGGAGGTCCGCTACGTGCACCTTGGCGACGACTTGCGGATCGCGAACATCGAGGAGGAGCTCGCGGGCGCCGACCTCGCGGCAGATAACCTCTTCGCCTACCCTGCGCAATCCAACTTCTCGGGTGTCAAACACCCGCTGGAGTGGATCGATGTGGCTCGTCGCATGGGGTACGACGTGCTCCTCGATGCTGCCGCGTTCGTGCCCACGAGCCCGTTGAGGTTGAGCGAGGTGAAACCGGACTTCGCAACGGTGTCGTTCTACAAGATCTTCGGTTTCCCGACCGGCGTCGGAGCACTCCTCGCCCGCCGTGAGGCGCTCGGCAAGCTACAGCGGCCGTGGTTCGGCGGTGGGACCGTCCGCTTCGTCTCCGCACAGAATCAGGTACGCATCCTCTACAGGGATGCCTCGGCATTCGAGGATGGCACCCTCAACTTCCTGGGGATCGCCGCCGTATGCGAAGGCCTCGACTTCATGGCGGAGCTCGGGATGGACCGCGTCCAGTCCCATGTCATGGGACTGACGGCCCACCTCTTGAGCGAACTCGGCGCGCTGCGCCACTCGAACGGCGAGCCGCTGGTGCGGATCTACGGTCCCCGTGACACGGAAGGCCGGGGCGGCAGCGTCGCCTTCAACCTGATCGACCCGTCGGGCGTCGTGATCGATTGCCGCCTGGTCGAGCGGGCCGCGGCCGATGCCGGGATCTCGCTGCGGACCGGCTACTTCTGCAATCCAGGCGCAGCGGAGACCTCCTTCGAGCTTCCCGAGGACGAGGCCCGCCGCTGCTACGACGAGCTCGCCGGGGACACCTTCACCCTCTCACAGTTCTCGGTCTGTCTGCACGACCGGCCGGTCGGCGCGATCCGCGTCTCACTCGGGATGGCGAGTAACGAGGCGGATATCCGTGCCTTGATCGACCTGCTCGTCCGCTACCGTGACACCTCCGCTCGTCCAGTGGACCAGGTGGCCGACCGCGCCTCCTGACCACCGGCCGCTTGACGCCTTCTGCCGGCCGCCTCACCTTCCCGCCTCCAGGGCGGCCGGCATCCCTTTGTGCGCCGGCGTGCTCCATCGACCCACGATGCGCGCACCCATGGCGAGGCCAGGATGGCATGGCCAGGCGTGCCGGAGGAGAACGCACCCGTGCCGGAAGAGTCCATGCCTGCTGGGGAACAATCCAGGCCCGTTCCAGAGGAAAGGGCGGCAGCGGCCGATAATCCCATGGGGGAGTCTGTACCGGGCAGCCCCTACGATCAATTCATCATCGTCCTGAACGAGCCTCAGAACCTGATCAACATCGCTGCCGCTGTGAGGGCGATGTTGAACATGGGGCTGCGACGAATGCGACTCGTGCGACCGGCCGAGTTCGACACCTATCGGATCGCCGGCATTGCACACGGTTCCGAGCCGATCCTGGACGACATCGAATTCTACGACACCCTGGGCGATGCCGTGGCGGATGCGGTGCACGTGGTGGGGATGACCGCGAGGCGACGGACGGCAGCGTACGTCTGGCAGCAGCCGCGAGAGGCCGCGCCCGAGCTACTCGAGATCGCGATGCAAGGTGAGGGGCCGGTTGCACTCGTCTTCGGACGGGAAGACAAGGGGCTCTCCAACGAGGACCTGGATCTATGTGACCGCGCACTCACCGTGCCGACCGACCCCGAGCACTGGTCGCTGAATCTGGCACAGGCGGTTCTGCTGATCACCTATGAGCTTCGAATGGCGGGGCCGGGTGGTCGAGCACCGCTTCCGACCCACCGCAAGGCAGCAGGACGAAAGGCGAACTCGGCGGAGATGCAGCGGCTGTTCGAGGAGACGGAGGTCGCGCTCCATGCGATCGATTTCTACAAGAAGCGCAACCCCGAGGCGATCATGCGGTCGCTAAGAGCGATCGCCCGGAGGGCCGACCTCGATTCGAGAGAGGCCAACCTGCTCCGGGCGATCGCGATCGAGGTCAGGAAGTACCTCGACCGAATGCTCAATCGACCGTAGAGGTCACTTGACGGTGACCGACTCCGTGCCGGGGGGCTCCTCGGCCGAAAGCATCAGGTCACCTTCAGCCTTGGGCTGCCAGAGCTGCACCACCGGGAAGCGTGAGGCGAACCACACGGCAGAGCCGATGAAGAGTCCCGTGAAGCCCAGCGCGGTCCCGATCTCCTGCCAGCCGAAGACGACGGTCTCCGATCCCGCATAGAACGACGGGTAGACCAGGATGTAGCGCTCGAACCAGAGTCCGAGCATGATCAGCAGCGCGAAGATCACGAGGATCTGAGGCGTCTGCTTCGGCTTCGCACCCAGCAGTCCGAAGAACGGGATCACGAAGATCGAGAAGAAGACCAGGTACGAAATCGCATTGAACGGCGGACCCAGTCGGTCGATCAGGAAGATCTGCTCCCACGGCAGGTTGCCGTACCAGATCACGAGGAACTGGGACCAGAAGAGGTACGCCCAGAACACTGCGAAACCAAAGAGCAGCTTGCCCAGATCGTGGAACTGGGGCGTATCGATCACCGCCTCGAGACCCAACTTGCCGCGGTAGATCACCGTGAAGACGATCGTAGCCGCGATCCCGCCCAGGAAGCCGGCCATGAAGAAGTACGGCCCAATGAGCGTGCTGAACCAGTGCGGATCCTGCGACTGCACGAAGTCGAATGACACGACGGTGAGCGCGAACGCCCAGACGAGTGCCAGGATCGGGCCGGTCACCGCAAGCCGCTTCTGCGCGCGCGCCTCTTCCTCTTCCTGGCCGCGCCAGCCACGGGTCAGGCGGGCGTAGAGCCCCTTGAGTCGCGCTGGCGCCTCATCCTGCAGCATCCCCACATCGGGCCGCACCGCCCAGTAGACGAAGTAGAGCGATAGCCCGACCAGCGCCGCGAGGAGGAAAATGTTGCGCGCGGCGAGGAACGGAACATTGAGGTAGATGGCCTTCGCCCCGTGCAGCTCCTCGTTGTACCAGTGGAAGATGTGCTCACTCTGCAGAAGCAGCGGGAAGAGCAGCAGGTACCAGATCGGCAGGAAGCCCACGAAGCCGACCGCGATACGCCGGACGGGACGGGCCCAGAGCCCACGCGCCAGGATGACCGCGACGGCAAGCATGATGGCACCCTGGGCCATGCTGCCGAAATAGAGCCAGTTGTAGAGGTACGCGAGCCAGGCGCGCCCCGGATCCGCCATGACGGCGGCGATGAAGGCGACCACGCCCACGACGATGAGCGCAATGCTCGCGAGCTTCGCCGGTCGCGGGAAGCCTTCGAAGAGGCGAACCGGGATCTCGACTTCCTTCAAACCGTCGTGCGCCATCACTCACCTCCCGTCGGCGACGCCTGCTGTGCCTGCCCAGCGCCACCGGCCACTGCCTGCTGAAGCTGTCGCACGTAATTCACGATCAACCACCGCTCGTGGTTATTGACCCGCGAGCCATAGGCCGGCATGAGCCCACGACCGGCCCAGATCACGCCGTAGATGTACTGGTCCGAAAACGCCTCTACCCGCGCCGTCGTGAGCGACGGCGCGATCGGCGGGTAGTTCCCGGTGGCCGTGACCGGGCCGTTGCCCTCCCCCGCGACGCCGTGGCACACGGCGCAGTGCGTCTCGTACTGCGCCTGCCCGGCGGCGATGGTCTCCTCGTTCATCGGGAACGGATTCTCGAGGGAGTCCGCGAGCGAGACCAGCCATGTCTCCGTCGCCAACCCTGCCGGGCGCGTGATCGGAGGCAGTTCTCCGCCAGGCGCCTTGAACGGCACCGTGTTCGGCGGCGGCAGCCGCGGCGCCTCGTACGGATCGAACGCCGGCGACTCCTCCATGAAGCTGAAGATCGGGATGCTCGCCAGCGCGTTGTCCAGCGCCGTGCACCCGCTGGCCGTCAGCGCCGCCACCGCCAGTACGGCGAGGCGGACGGCCACCCGATTGCGCCTATCCAACGGTTACCTCCTCCGGCCACTCCCGGATCTGGAGCGCACCGCTCTCTTCCATGATCGATCGGGTCGCCCCTTCCTGCCCCGGGGCCGGTGCGGCGAAGACGCCGAAATTCCCCTGGGAGAAGGAAGGATCGTACACCACTCGCTTCCTCAGATGTGGCAGCCTTGCATTGATCAGCAGGCCGAGCACGGTCGACAGCGCGCCGAGGAGGATCGTCACCTCGAAGGCGATGATCACGAACGCCGGGATCGAGATGATCGGCTTGCCCGCTGTGACCAGCGGCCAGTCCAGCGACGTCCAGATCGCGAGGGCGAATCCCGCCGCCGTGCCGGTCAGTGCACCGACGAGCGTGAACATGCGGATCGGACTCTGCGGCGTGTCGAGCGCTTCCTCCAACTCGTGCCGCGGCGTCGGTGAAAAGACCGTGATATCCTTGACCCCGGCCTCGCGCAGCTTCTCGATGGCGTTCGCCGTCGCGTCCACCTCGCGGAAGATGCCGAGCATCCCGGGCTCTCTATGATCGCTCATGACCAGCGCTCCTTCCAATCATGCCCTAGCCCTAGCCCTGCGAAGCAACCCATTACTCCTCCGGCCCCTTGGGCGTCTCGTGGCCCGTGGCCCTCCGGGCGTCCGATGCGCGCTTGCGGAAGCGGAGCGGCGCTGGCAGGACCTCCTTGAGCTCCGCGATCGAAACCCCCGGGAACACCCGCAGGAAGATCAGGAACCACATGAAGAACCAGCCGAAGCTTCCGGCCAGGATCGCCATCTC
>CALKIP010000071.1 GCA_937995995.1 uncultured bacterium | reverse complement strand
CTCGTACCCCCGGCTGAACGTTAAGGTCGTCGGCAGCCACGGCGGGATCTCGCCGGGCGAGGACGGCGCGAGCCAGCAGTCGGTGGAAGATGTGGCGCTCGCGTGCAGCCTACCCGATTTCGTGGTGTGCGTCCCCTCGGACGAGCATCAGACGCGGGCGGCCGTCGAGGCGGCGTACCGGCACGACGGGCCGGTCTACATCCGCACGGGCCGTCCGAAGGCGCCCCTGGTCTACGAATCGGTCCCTCAGGACTTCGAGTTCGGCCGGGCGGCGGTCATTCGCGAGGGGACGGATGCGACGATCATCGCCAACGGGCTGATGGTCGGCGCGGCGATCGTCGCGCACGAGCGGCTGCGCCAGGAAGGGATCCATGTGCGGGTCCTGGACATGGCCACGGTCAAGCCGCTGGATGAGGAAGCGGTACAGCGCGCTGCCGAGGAGACGGGCGCGATCGTCACCGCTGAGGAGCATCTCGTGCACGGCGGGCTGGGCGCTCGGGTCGCACAGGCGGTGTGCCGCACGCGTCCGGTGCCGATGGAGTTCGTCGGCCTGGACGACACGTACGCGGAAAGTGGCGATCCGGCCGCACTGCTCGAGAAGTACGGCCTCACGGCCGATGACATCGTCGCAGCCGTACGCCGGGTGACCGGTCGGCGCGGCGAGAGTGAAGCATAGGAATCCACGACACTTCGAACGACGGAGGACATGGATGGCTGCCAAGGCGTCGGGAACGGTCGCACGTCCGAAGCTCTCGGACCTGGATCTCCCGCTCGGCAAGCGGGTTCGGCTCCATCGCCTGCTCTACGAGCACGGCGTCGGTAACGGCACGTTGATGGTGCTTCCGATCGACCAGGGGATCGAGCACGGTCCGATCGACTTCTTCCCGAACCCGGCCTCGAAGGACCCGGACTTCCAGTGGCGACTGGCGGCCGAGGGCGGCTACAACGCCATTGCGTGCCACTGGGGGCTCGCGGCCCGCTACATGGAGAAGTACGCCGGTCGGGTCCCGCTCATCCTGAAGCTCAACGGCAAGACGAACATCCCGAGTGATGCGGAGGCATTCTCGCCGCTCACCTCGACGGTCGAGGATGCGGTCGCCCTGGGCGCGGACGCGATCGGCTACACGCTGTACGTCGGCTCTCCGCGTCAAGACGAGGACTTCATCCAGTTCCTCGAGGTGCGCGAGCAGTGCGAGAAGTACGGGATGCCGATCGTCGTGTGGGCGTACCCGCGCGGCGAGGCGATCGAGAAGAAGGGTGGGCGCGACTCGCTCTACGCCGTGGACTACGCCTCGCGGCTCGCCCACGAGCTCGGCGCGGACATCATCAAGCTGAACGTCCCGAAGAAGAGTGACAAGGACGCACAGCAGCCGAAGGACTACGCGGAGCTCGAGTGGAGCTACGAGGAGGGCGTCAAGCGCGTCGTCGAGTCCGCCGGCAACTCGATGGTCCTCTTCAGCGGCGGGAGCAAGGTCAGCGACCAGGACCTGATCGACAAGGCGAAGCTCGCCATGGACCAGGGTGCTACGGGTCTGATCTTCGGTCGCAACATGTGGCAGCGTCCGATGGACGAGGCGCTTGCGATGACCGAGCGCATCCGGCAGATGCTGGGCGAGTACTCGGCGTAATCGCGGCAGAGGGCGAGGCCGCCGGCCGAATCGGCCGGCGGCCATCCGAAATGGAGGCGGCGTGGTGAGTGACAGGGAGGCGCAGAAGCGACGTGCCGCGGAGCGGGCGGTCGACTACGTCGAGGACGGGATGGTACTCGGCCTCGGCACGGGCTCGACCGCCCGTCACGTTCTGGAGGTGCTGGCCGAGCGCCTGCAGACCGGCCAGTTGCAGCGAATCGTGGGTGTGCCGACGTCGCGCGAGACGAGCCGTCTCGCACGTGAGCTCGGTATCCCGCTCACGAGTCTGGAGGAGGAGCCGCGGCTCGATCTGACGATCGATGGCGCGGACGAGGTGAGCCCCGACCTCAATCTGATCAAGGGGCTGGGCGGCGCGCTGCTGTGGGAGAAGATCGTGGCCACGGCGTCCGATCGTCTGATCATCGTGGTGGACGAGAGCAAGCTGGTCGAGCGCCTCGGCGAGAGCGCACCCCTTCCGGTCGAGGTGGTACCCTTCGGCTGGAGTACCCATCTGGCCTACCTGGACCTGCTCGGCGCGCACCCCAAGCTGCGGCAGACCAAGGACGGCAACCCGTTCACGACGGATGGCGGGCACTACCTCCTGGACTGCCGATTCGAGGACGGCCTCCTCGAGCCCGAACGCGTGGAGCGGGAGCTGGCGCAGCGAGTCGGCGTGGTGGAGACCGGCCTGTTCCTCGGTCTGGCCGAGGTCGTGGTCGTGGGCTCCGAGGATGGTGTTCGTGTGATGATGGCGGAGGATCGGTGAGCATCAAGATCGCACCCAGCATACTTTCGGCCGACTTCGCACGATTGGGCGACGCGGTGGCGGAGGCGGAGGCCGGCGGCGCCGACTGGATCCACGTCGACGTCATGGACGGCCACTTCGTGCCCAACCTGACGATCGGCGCACCGGTCGTGAAGGCGCTCCGCAAAGTCACCGAACTGCCGCTCGACGTGCACCTGATGATCGAGGCGCCGGAACGCTTTCTGGATGCCTTCGCCGACGCCGGCGCGAACGTGCTCACGGTGCACCAGGAGGCGTGCACGCACCTGCACAGGACGATCGAGCGGATCCGCGAGCTCGGCATGAAGCCGGGCGTGTCGCTGAACCCGGCAACGCCGCTGAGTGCGATCGAGGAGATCCTGCCGTACGTCGACCTGGTGCTGGTCATGACGGTGAACCCCGGGTTCGGGGGGCAGCGGTTCATCCCGACGAGCACGGAGAAGGTGGGGCGTCTGCGTCGCATCCTCGAGGAGCGCCATCTCTGGGGTATCGAGGTGGAGGTGGACGGCGGGATCGGCCCGGAAACGGCAGCGGAGGAGGGGGAAGCGGGAGCGAACGTGCTCGTGGCGGGGGCTGCGGTCTACGGCGGCGAGGGATCGGTGGCCGACAACATCCGGGCGCTGCGGTCGGCGGCCGGGAGTTGAGCAGGACTTCGGCTTTCGGTAAATTACGCGGATGCGCCGGGGTGGCGGAATGGGTAGACGCAGGCGACTTAAAATCGCTCGCCGCAACGGCATGCGGGTTCGAGTCCCGCCCCCGGCATGATGGCTCGATGGAGTTCCCCCTCAATATCCTGGCCCTCTTCGGGTTCGTGGCGGCGCTGTTGCGCCTGACCCGTGCGGCGGTGTCCGTGCTGCGCCGCGGCGCCGAGGCGTTCTTCGCCCGTGAAGTGGCAGAGACGCGTGCTCGGCGTGGCGACATCACGGGGATGGAGAAGGCGCAGGGGGCCGTGATGCACGCGCGTCGGGAGCGACGCCGCTCACTCGGCTTGCTCGTGCTCTGGGCCGCACTCGTGATACTGCCTCCCGTTCTGCTCCCGTCTCCTGCACCCGTCTACGCGGCGTACAACGTCCTCTGGCTGCTTCCGCGACTCGATTCGTGGCGACAAAGTACGGAGTCCGTGCGGAACCGACTCTGATATGATTCGAGTGACCTTTCTCGGAACCGCCGCCAGTCGGCCCACAGTCGGGCGCAACGTGAGCGCCGTGCTGCTGGCCCGGCATGGCGAACTCATGCTCTTCGACTGCGGCGAGGGCACGCAGCGGCAGATGATGCGCTATCAGACCGGTTTCGGTATCGGCGACATCTTCTTCACGCACATGCACGCCGACCATTTCCTGGGCGTGATCGGGCTGCTGCGGACGATGGGGCTGCAGGGTCGAGAGGAGCCGATCACGCTCTGGGCGCCGAAGGGGAGCCGCGGGATCCTTCACGACGCCGTCAACCTGGGCGTCGAGCGTGTTCCGTTCAGTATCGACATCCGAGAGCTGGAGCCGGACACGCGCATCGAGCGCGGCGACTACGACATCCTGGCCTATCGCACGCAACACGGTGGGCGCTCGCTGGGCTATGCGCTGATCGAGCACGACCGACTGGGCCGCTTCCACCCGGACAGGGCCCGGGAACTGGGCGTGCCCGAGGGGCCGCTCTTCGGCATGCTGCACAGGGGCGAGGCGGTGGAGGTGGATGGGCGCACGATCCGTCCGGAGGACGTGGTCGGCCCGCCCCGTCCGGGCCGGCGGGTGGTCTACACGGGTGACACGCGCCCGTGTCGCCAGACGCTCGAAGCCGCAAGGGGGGCGGACCTGCTGATCCACGATGCCACCTTCGGCGAGGACGAGGCCGACCGGGCACGCTCGACCAACCATTCGACGGCACGCGAAGCCGCCGAGCTGGCACGTCGCGCGGGTGTGCTCCGCCTGGTCCTGACGCACATTTCGTCGCGCTACTCCGAGGATACGCGCGCCCTGGAGCGGGAGGCGCGGGAGGTCTACAGAAACACCGTGGTGGCCTACGACGGGCTGGAGATCGAGGTGCCCTACCGGACGGACGAGGAGTGAGGAAGGTGAATGCAACCAGGAGCGGGTCGCGGGACGGTTTCGTGGATGTCCGCGTGCCCGGTGACAAGTCGATCACACATCGGGCGCTGATGCTCGCCGCGCTGGCGAACGGGACCAGTCGGCTGCGCGGCCTGCTGCCCGCGGAGGATGCGTGGTCGACGGTGCGCGCCCTGCGCGCACTGGGCCTCTCCGCCCCGGATCTGCCGGAGGACGGGGGCACGGTGGCCATCTCCGGCCACGGACTTCACGCCATGCGCACCCCTGCCGGTCCAATCGACTGCGGCAACAGCGGAACCACCGCCCGACTCCTCCTGGGCTTGCTGGCGGGGAGCCCGGTTTCGGCGACGCTGACGGGAGACGACTCGCTCCTCGCCCGGCCTATGCGGCGCGTGACCGAGCCGCTCGCATCCATGGGCGCCCGTTTCGAGGAGGTGGGCGAGGCGGACCGTCTGCCGATTCGCATCACGGGCGGTGCGTTGCAGGCGTTCGACTACGCGAGCCCGAAGGCGAGTGCGCAGATCAAGAGCGCGCTCCTCCTGGCCGGCCTCACCGGCGGAGTCGAGGTCCGCGTGAGCGAGCCCTACCTGTCGCGCGATCACACCGAGCGGATGCTACGCGCGATGGGTGCGGATCTGAGTGCGGAGACGGGGCCCGACGGCCGGCCGGCGGTTCGGCTCCGGCCGCCGGAGCTGCTCGAGGAGCTCGACTGCACCGTGCCCGGTGATTTCTCCTCCGCCGCGTACTTCATCGCACTCGGCCTGCTCGGCCAGCGCGGCGGCGTGCGCATCCCGTACGTCGGTGTGAATCCGACCCGGACGGGCATGCTCGGCGTTCTGCGCCGCATGGGGGCCGAGGTCGCGCTGGAGGGGCCGTGTGACATCTGTGGGGAGCCGGTCTCCGACCTGGTCGTCACGCCGGCGGCGCTGCGGGCCACGGTGATCGGTGAGTCGGAGGTCCCGGCGATGATCGATGAGATCCCCGTACTCGCCGCTCTGGCTGCCCGCGCGGAGGGCGAGAGCCGGATCACCGGCGCCACCGAACTGCGCGTCAAGGAGTCCGACCGGATCAGGGCGCTGGCCGAGAACCTGCGCGCCGTGGGCGTGGAGGCCGAGGAGCTCGAGGATGGCCTCGTGATCCAGGGCACCGATGCCCCACTCTCCGGAGACGTAAAGAGCTTCGGCGACCACCGCATCGCCATGGCGTTCGGCGTGCTGGCCGCACTTCCCGGCAACGACATCCGAATCGACGACCCCGACGTGGTCCGCATCAGCAACTCCGACTTCTGGGAGCGGCTCCACGGGGCCGCCGCCGCAATCACCGCATGATCATCGCCATCGACGGTCCGGCAGGGTCCGGAAAGAGTACGACGGCCCGTGCGGTGGCGCAGCGCCTCGGGTTTCGGCACCTGGACTCGGGCGCCTTCTACCGCGCACTCACCCTCGCCGCACTACGCCAGGGGACGCCGCCCGATCGGTGGGACGAGCTCACGCCCCAACAGCTCGAAGCGCTGGAGGTGACCGCAGAGCCGGCCGATCAGGGATTCCGCATGCGTGTGGGCGGTGAAGACGTCTCCGAGTGGATCCGCTCGCCCGAGGTGAATGCTCACGTGTCGCACATGGCACGCGTGCCCGCGGTGCGCGAATGGCTCCTCGGGCGACTCCGCGCCGCCGCACGTGCCGTGGATCTCGTGGCCGACGGTCGCGACATCGGCACCGTCGTCTTCCCCAATGCCGACCTCAAGGTGTTCCTCACCGCCGATCCCACCGTACGGGCAAGGCGTCGGCTGGCGCAGCACGGCACCACTGAGCCGGACGAGGAGACCCTCGCCGCCGAAGTCGCTCGCCTGCGCGAGCGCGACCGCATGGATTCCGAGCGGGAAACCGCGCCTTTGCGCATGGCCGAGGATGCGGTCGCCGTGGACACGACGGCGCTCTCCTTCGACGAGCAGGTGGACTACATCGTGGCCCTCGCCCGCGAGCGAATGGGGGAGGGGGCGGGGGTTGACCACTTGCGGGAGCTCCGCTAAACTGAAGGACTGGCCTCCCATACGCAGGCGAGGCCGCGGCGGAAGAGGCGCGGGGCGTCTCTTTCTTTGTGTCCACCTTCACCCTCCCGGGTCGGGCCTCCCCGGTCCGGAACGAGACATCGGAGGCACCCAAGGCATGGCGGATCGCCCAGGGCAGAACGAGGAACAGCAGCAGGACATGGAGGCGCAAGCCACCTCGGTGGTCGGCGCGCAACTGACCGAGAGTCAAGTCGAGGAACGCGCGCGCGACATCGGCGTGAGAGCGGACCTCTGGGATGAGGAGTATTCGCCCGAGGAGTACGAGGCGATGCTCCAGATGTACGAGGAGACGCTCACCAACGTCGAAGAGGGCGAGATCGTCAAGGCGCGGGTGCTGCGGGTCACGGACAACGCAGTCATCCTGGACGTCGGGTTCAAGAGCGAGGGCGCGGTTTCGCGCGACGAGTTCAAGAACCCGGACGAGCTCCAGCCGGGTGACGAGGTCGATGTCTTCCTCGAGAATCTGGAAGACGAAGAGGGCGTCGTCGTCCTCTCGAAGAAGAAGGCCGACTTCCTGCGCGTGTGGGAGAAGATCAAGTCGGCGTACGAGAACGACGAGAACGTGCCCGGCACGCTCACGCGCAAGATCAAGGGCGGCGTGACGGTCGACCTGATGGGCGTGGACGCGTTCCTGCCGGGCTCTCAGATCGCGCTTCGCCGTGTCCCGAACGTCGAGGACCTGCTCGGTCAGACGTACGACTTCAAGATCATCAAGCTCAACAAGCGTCGGCGTAACATCGTCGTC
>CALKIP010000070.1 GCA_937995995.1 uncultured bacterium | reverse complement strand
CCCCCTCGTAACTTTCCTCACATCAACAGGATCCTTCGTAATGATCTCACGTCCGATTGTTCGCGTGCTGGGGATCGGAGCGGTGTTCCTGCTCGCCCTGGCCCGCCCGGACCGGGCCGCGGCGCAGTACACCGATGTCCCGGCGCCGGCCGCGTACGCCCTGACCGACGTCAGCATCGTCCAGGCGGACGGCCGGCGAACCGACGGTGTGACCGTCGTCGTCCGGGGCGGCTTCATCGAAGCCATCGGCCGCAACGTCGAGGTTCCGTTCGATGCCCGCCTCCTCGAGGGCGACTCTCTCGTGATCTATCCGGGCTTCGTGGACGCCCACGGCGCGGCCGACTTCGAGTTCCCACAGGAGGAGCTCGACCGCAGTCAGATCCAGTCGTGGGATGCGCCGAGGGAGGTTCAGGGCTTCCAGCCGCACCGACGCGTGGTGGACGTGCTCGAGGCGACGGGATCGTCACTGGCCAGCGCGCGCAAAGCCGGCGTCGTCGCCGCGGCGGTGCACCCGACGGACGCGCTGATGCCCGGGCGCGGCGCGTTCCTGGTCATGCGCAAGCACGCGAAGATGCCGGCCGAGCTGGTCCACACGCCGGTCCTGGGCCCGGTCTTCTCCTTCCGGGGCGGGCGCGGCGCCTACCCGGCCACCCTATTCGGCGTCCTGGCCTTCTACCGCCAGAGCTTCGAAGACGCCTCGCGCATGCGGGTGATCGCCGCCGAGTACACCAAGGATCCACGCGGCGTCCAGGCACCGGCCTACGATCCGGACCACGCCGTCCTCCAGGAGGCGCTGAGCGGCGCCATGCCGGTCTACTTCACCGTCGACCGCGCCGAGGACATCCGCCGCGCCCTCGACCTGTCAGGGAGCTACGGCCTGCGCCCGATCGTGCTGGGCGGCGAGGAGGCGTGGCAGGTGGCCGGCCGACTGAGGGCCGAGAACGTACCGGTCCTCGTCTCACTCGATTTCCCGAAGCCCGAGCGCTGGAAGCCGGAGGCCGACAGCGCGACCTCCGACCAGGCGCTCAATCCCGCGATCTTCCGTGAAAAGCAGCGGATCGAAGACGCCTACGCCAACGCCGGCCGGCTGGCCGATGCCGGCGTGCGCTTCGCATTGACCAGCGGCGGCGGCAAGGCGGAGCTGCTGAAGGGTGCGCGCAAGGCCGTCGAGTACGGGCTCTCCGAGGAGGATGCGCTCCGTGCGCTCACGCGCACACCGGCCGAGCTCTTCGGCGTGCCGCACCTGGTGCGCATCGAAGAGGGCTACGCCGCCAACTTCGTCGTGACCGACGGGCCGCTCTTCGACGACGACACGAAGATCCTCTACACCTTCGTAGAGGGCGCACTCGAGGAGGGCGATGGCAACGGCGACGCCGGGAGCGATGGGCCACCGGCGGTCGATCTGACCGGCACGTGGAGCGTAGAGCTGTCCGCCCCGGACGGCACCATCACGGCCACGATGAAGCTGGCGCAGGATGGCGCTGACTTCTCGGGCACGATGTCGACCGCCGAGTTCGGCGAGTTGAAGGTCACCGGCGGCAAGGTCTCGGGCGAGTCGATCACCTTCCTGCTCATCGTCGACGCCGGCGGCCAGGTGGTGGAGATGCAATTCCGCGGCACCGCCACCGAGGACTCAGCCTCGGGGAGCGGGAGCGGCCCCTTCGGCGAGGTCGGCTTCACGGCGCGTCGCACCTCGGGCCCCGGAGGTGAGCGATGAGAACGCGACACGACCCTCGCCCCCGTGACCGGAAGCGTACCCGCCACTCCCCTGGAGCGAACGGAATGAGAAAGCTGCTGCACACCGGTGCGACCCTGGCCCTGGCGGCCGGGCTCGTTGCCGCGCCCGCACAGGCACAGGACATCGCGCTGCAGGCCGAGCCCGGCACGATCGACGCGCCGCGCGGCGACCTCTTCATCCAGAACCTGGATGCGGTCTGGACCGCGACCGGACAGGTGCTCCAGAACGCCTCGATCGCGATCGAGGGCGGCGTCATCCGCGCCGTCGGCTCGGATGCGAAGCCCCCACGCGGTGCCACCGTCATCGACGGCAGCGGGATGACCGCGATCCCCGGCCTCGTCGACGAGCACTCGCACATCGCGATGGAGGGGACGAACGAGTTCACGCAGCCGGTCGTCCCCGAGGTGCGCGTGATCGACGCGCTGAACGCGCGCGACTTCGGCATCTTCCGCGCCCTCTCCGGTGGGGTGACGACGGCGCAGATCCTCCACGGCAGCTCGAACCAGATCGGCGGCCAGAGCGCGATCATCAAGACACGCTGGGGGATGGACGAGAGCCGAAAGCTATTGCTGGAGGGTGCGCCGAAGACGGTCAAGTTCGCCCTCGGCGAGAACGTGACGCGCAAGGGCGGCGGGCGGCAGACCCGCTACCCGGCGTCGCGTGCGGGCGTCGAGGCGCTCTATGTCCAGGCCTTCACCGCGGCACAGGAGTACAAGCAGGCGTGGGACGACTACCGCCAGAACCCGAGGAAGTACCGGGTCCCGCCGCGCAAGGACGAGCGGCTCCAGGCGCTGGTCGACATCATGGAGGGCCGCATCCGCGTGCACGCGCACTCGTACCGCGCGGATGAGATCGTCATGCTCATGCGCATCGCCGAGCGCTTCGGATTCCAGATCGATGCGTTCACGCACGTTCTCGAGGGCTACAAGGTGGCCGACGAACTGCGCGAGCACGGCGCCGGCGCCTCGACCTTCTCCGACTGGTGGCAGTACAAGCTCGAGGCGTACGACGCGATCCCGTACAACG
>CALKIP010000069.1 GCA_937995995.1 uncultured bacterium | reverse complement strand
GGCGACCACCGAGATCTACACTCTTTCCCTACACGCCGCTCTTCCGATCTGCCAACCCGAGCCAACCCGAGCTAACCCGAGCTACTCCGAGCGGATCGCCTCGACCGGATCCACCGCCGACGCCCTTCTCGCCGGCAGGTAGCTCGCGACGAGTGCGACGCCCAGCATCACCACCGACACCACGGCGAAGACGATCGGATCCCGCGCCCGGACCTCGAAGAGCAGACCCTCGAGCAATCGCGCCGACCACACGGCAACGACCAGCCCGATGGCCACGCCGACGAGCGCGACCCGGCCGCCCTGTGTCACGACCATCCGTCGTACATTCGCGGCCGTGGCGCCCAGTGCCATGCGAACCCCGATCTCCCGCGTCCGCCGGGAGACGACGTACGAGATCGTCCCGTAGATCCCGATGGCACCCAGAGCCAGCGCGAGGGCGGCGGCGGTGAACAGCGTCAGCATGGTGAACGAAAGTCGGGCCATGGACCGGTCGGCGAGCTGTTCCATGGTGAAGACACGATACATGGGGGCGCCGGGGGCGACCTCCTGGATGAGGGCGCGGACCTCCGACGCAAGGCGCTCGGCCCGGGGTGAGCGCACGACGTACGCGGGCGTTGAGACACCCCATGCGCGGGCCGTCGGCCCCACCAGAGGCAGGTAGATGAGCGGCTCGGGGACCTGCTCGCGGAAGTCGGCCAGGATGACGTCCTCGACGACACCGCCGACCGTGATCCACGGGAACGCATCGGACGCGCCGGCGGGGCGCAGCACCTGGCCGATGGGATTCTCACCCGGCCAGAGCAGCTCGGCGGCGGAGCGGCTGACGATGGCTTGCACATCCGTCGTCGGCTCGTCCCTGCGCTCGAAGACGCTGCCGGCCAGGAGCTGGATGCCCATCGTCTCAAAGTAGTCGCCGTCGGCAAAGGTGAGGCGGACGCGCGGGGCGTTCTCGGCCGGGCCATTGTAGCCCGCAGTCGCCACACGAGTCTCGCCCGCACCCTCGTCGAGGGGGAGCGTATTGACGAGCCCGACGGACTCGACGCCCGGCAGCGCGGCCAGGCGGTCCATGAACATGTAGTGGAACCGTGCGAAGGCCGGCGCGTCGGTCAGCCCGTACTCTTCGGGGTCCGGCGCCATCTGGAAGGTGAAGATGTTCTGGGTCTCGTAGCCGGGGTCGACGCTGCGGAGCGCCCGGAAGCTCTGGAGCAGCAGCCCCGCCCCGACCAGCAGGATCAGTGCAGCGGCGGTCTGGACGACGACGAGTGCGTTGCGCGTCAGCGGATTCCTCACCGACCCGGTACGCTGGCCACTCCGCAGTCCCTCGATCACGTCCACCTTCGAGGACTTGAGCGCCGGCAGCATCCCGGCGGCCAGCGCCGCCACGATGACGGCGAGGCCGGTGAAGAGCAGCGCGCCCGCGTCGATGTCGACGTTGCCGATCCCGGGGATGCCCTCCGGAGCGGCGCGCACGACGAGGGGTGTGCCGGCCCAGGCGAGGAGGACGCCGGCCGCGCCGCCGACAACGGCCAGGATCAGCGCCTCGGACAGGATCGTCCGGATGAGCTGCCCGCGTCTCGCGCCCAGCGCCTGGCGGACCGCGAGGTCGCGTTCCTTCCCCTCGGCCCGCACGATCAAGAGGTTCGCGACGTTCGCACACGCGATGAGCAGGACGACGCCCATCGTCCCGAGCAGAACCCAGAGCGGTGTGGCGAAGTCACCGACCAATTCCTCTTCGAGCGAGCGGACGATCGGGCGGTAGCGGTCGAGGATGCGCGCGTACGCCGGCGACCCGCCGAATTGCACCAGGATTCGTGGCGTGAGGGCGGACAGCTCCGCCGCGAGCGACTCGTGGGTCGCGCCCGGCGCCAGTCGCCCTACCAGATTCAATTCATATTGAAGCTCCCCGGCCGGACCGGATGCGTGACCAGGTCGTGCGCCCACAGAGCCGTCCGCTCCATGGGGAAATCGAATGACGGCGGCAGCACGCCCACGATCGTCAGAAGTTCACCCGAGACTTCGATCGGCTTCCCGATCACGCCGGGATCGCGCCCGAACCAGTCACTCCACAACCAATGACTGATGACGACGACCTGGCCCTCCTCGTCCTCCATGGTCGGCAACCGTCCGGCCACCGGCTTCACGCCGAGGGTCGTGTAAAGCGACGGCGGTCCCGAGGAGATGAAAAGCCGCTCCACCTGCTCACCCGAACGTACCGTCGTCTGACCGGCATTGACGAAGGCGAGATCCTCGAGCCCCCGGGCATTCTCCCGGTACTCCAGGTAGAACTCGGGCCCGAGCCTGAACTCTTCCGACAGGTCGGTTCCCGGGGCCGTCCCCCGGATCACCACCAGCTCGTCGGGATCCGGGAAGGAGAGCGGGTCCAGCAATACGGCCTTGATGACGCTGAAGATCGCCGTGTTCGCTCCGATCGCCAGCGCGAGCGTGAGCGCCGCGATGGCCGAGAACGTAGGCGTACGAAGCAGGCTCCGGACCGCGTGGGTGAGGTCCCGATTCCAGGCATTGGGCATCCGCCGGCCCTCCGAGGTGTATTGTTCTTACACAGGATGTGCCCGAGAACAAGCAAGCCCCCCGCCACCTGGGCCAAAGTCGAACATGTCGTTGCAGTGCCACACCTTGCGAGGAATCACACAGCGATCCGAAATGCACCGGAGCGGCCCTGATCCGTCCGTCTTTGGGATCGGACGTCCCATTATCGGACACCGCTTCCCGTTTCCGCGCCGGCCTCCTCGAACGCTTCCCTGAACGCCGCATCGAGCCGGGCGAGCACACCGTCGCCACCCGGCTCGCAGGCACTCCCGAGATGGATGCCCCGTAGCTCCTCCATGAAGGCCTCCCAGAGCTCCGGGCCCCCCTCCTCGAGCAGCGCCGCACGCACGGTCAGCTCCGGGGCGAGATCGTCCAGGTGACGCCGCCCCCACGCCGCGAGATGCACGAAGATCGGGACGAGCTGGATCGATCGCTCGGTGAGACTGTAGATCACCCGCTGCGCGTGATCCGGATCTTCCGAGCGGGTCAGGAGGCCCTGATCCACGAGCCGCTCCAGTCGGCTCGCCAGCACGCTCGTCGAGATCCCCTCCTCCGATTCAGAGATCAGGGCGCCGAACGTCCGCCGGTTCCCGAACATCACATCCCGGATCACCAGCAAGCTCCAGGGATCGCCGAACACCTCGATCGCCCGGTTGATCGGGCACCCCGACCGCAGCCTACGCGTCATCGCCACACTCCCGCAGAAGAAACCACTTGCAAAAACATAGTGGTCGACTTACCCTGGTCAACCAGTTCGGATTCGCAAGTGGTTTCACCCAAGACCGGGAGGGTCGAGCGATGCGGAAGGTCATGCTGTGGGTGGTCACGAGTCTCGATGGGTACACGGAAGCGCCGGGCGGCGAGTTCGTCAGCCCCGAGTGGTCACCGGACCTGGATGCCTGGACGGCGGAGCTGAGGGAGCGAGCGGACACGCTGCTGTTCGGGCGGCGGACCTGGGAGGATCTGGCCCAGTACTGGCCGGCCGCGGAGCAGGATCCGGCCACCCCTGCGGAGCTGGAGGTGGCGCGCTACATGAACGCGACGCCGAAGATCGTCTTCTCTCGCACGCTGCGCTCCGCGGACGGCTGGGCGAACAGCCGTGTGGCGGACCGGGATCCGGCCCAGCTCATCGCGGAGCTCCGCGACCAGCCCGGAAGAGACATCGCACTGCTCGGCAGTGCCGACACCGCGGGCACCTTCATCCGCGAGGACCTCGCCGACGAGTACTCCCTGCTGATGCTCCCGCGCCTGTTCGGCGGCGGCACGCGCCTGTTCGCCGACGGCCGTCCCGGGCGCCCGCTGCGCCTGCTGCACCAGCGCTCCATGGACACCGGGGCCGTCTTCCTGCGGTACGCGCGGGATCGCGGCCGGGATGCCGGAGGTGAAGTGTGAGCGGACGGAACGGAGCGCTGCCCAGGATCGTCTCGCAGGGGGAATGGGAGGCGGAGCGCGCCGAACTATTCGAGCGGGAGAAGGCGTTGACCGCCGCCCGGGATGCGCTGAGCGCAGCACGACGTCGCCTGCCGATGGTCGAGGTGTGTGAGGACTATCGATTCGAGGGGGAGCACGGGCCGGCGTCGCTGCTGGATCTGTTCGACGGTCGGCGGCAGCTGATCGTCTACCACCACATGCTCCGGCCCGCCGACCCCGCACCGTGCACCGGCTGCTCGATGTTCGTGGACAACCTCGGCAACCTGGCGCACCTCCACGCTCGCGACACCTCCCTGGTCCTGGTGTCGAGGGCGCCGATCGACGAGTACGAATGACGCGGAAATCCTACCGCCCGTGCCCGACGACATGGTGCACCCCAGGCAACGGCCTGTGACAGTGACGTCGA
>CALKIP010000068.1 GCA_937995995.1 uncultured bacterium | reverse complement strand
CTTCCTGAACGTGCGCGGCGCCGATGCGCTCGTCGACCGGGTGCGCGACTGCTGGGCCTCGAGCTACGGCGCACGTGTCCTCTTCTACCGCATCAAGCAAGGGATCCGCGAGGAGGCGCCGGTCGCCGCGGTCGTGCAGAAGATGGTGAACAGCGACAAGTCCGGCGTGCTCTTCACCGTCGATCCGGCGGCGAACAATCCCGACCTGCTCGTCATCGAGGCCGCGTGGGGGCTCGGCGAAGTGGTGGTGGGTGGGCAGGTCACTCCGGACCGCTACGAGGTCGAGAAGGACACGCTGGCCGCGGTCCGCATGATCGGCCAGAAGGACTTCATGCTCGTGCGCGACGAGGAAACGGGCGAGACCGTGCGCGTCGACCTTCCCAGGGAGAAGGCGACCGCACCGGTCCTGACCGACACCGAGGTGCGCGAACTCGCCGAACTCGGCAAGCGTGACGAGGCGCACTACGGCACGCCGCAGGACGCCGAGTGGGCCATCGAGGGCGACGACGTCTATCTCGTCCAGACGCGTCCGATCACCACACTCGGCGAGCGGCAGACGAAGCGCGAGGCCGCGGTCGAGGGGCAGGTCCTGGTCGGTGGGCTGGGCGCGAGCCCCGGAGTTGCTTCCGGCACCGTCCGCGTGCTGGATTCGCCCAAGGAGGGTGGCAAGCTCCAGGAGGGGGAGGTGCTGGTCACCACGCGCACGGCGCCCGACTGGGTGCCCGTCATGCGACGCGCCGCCGCGATCGTCACCGATTCGGGCGGGATGACGTCGCACGCCGCGATCGTCTCACGCGAGCTCGGCATCCCGTGCATCGTCGGCACCCGTGACGCTACGCGCCTGTTGACCGACGGGATGGTGGTGACGGTCAATGCACGGGAGGGGACGGTGGTGGCAGGGGCGGGGGCGAGCGCGGGCGCGGGCGCGAGGGGGGCGGTGGAAGAGGGTGAGGGGGTGACGGAGGCCGCCGAAGCTGCCGGGGCGGCCGGGGCGGCGGGTGTAGCGGCAACAGCCGGCGTGGCCGCGCCGCCGGTCACCGCGACGCGGCTCTACGTGAATCTGGCGGAGCCGGAGCGGGCGGAGGAGGTGGCGCGGCTGCCGGTCGACGGGGTGGGGCTGCTGCGCGCGGAGTTCATGATCCTCTCTGCGCTCGACGGGGTGCATCCGCGGCTGCTGCTGGAGCAGGGGCGCGGCGACGAGTTCGTCGAGCGGCTGGCCAACGAACTCCTCGTCTTCGCCCGTGCATTCCACCCGCGCCCGGTGATCTACCGGACGACGGATTTCAAGACCAACGAATTCCGCAACCTGGAGGGCGGCGAGCGCTTCGAGCCCGTGGAAGACAACCCGATGCTCGGCTACCGCGGCTGCTACCGCTACATCCGCGAACCGGACCTCTTCGCGCTCGAGCTGCGTGTGATCGAGCGGGTGCGGGAGGACTTCGACAACCTGCACGTCATGATCCCCTTCGTGCGCACCGGCTGGGAGTTCCGCGAGTGCCGCCGCCTGATCGACGAGAGCGGGCTGGCCGGCGACCGTCGCCTGCAGCTGTGGGTCATGGCGGAGGTGCCGTCGATCGTCTCCTGGCTCGAGGAGTACGTGCGCCTCGGTGCGACGGGTGTGTCGATCGGCTCGAACGACCTGACGCAGCTCGTCCTCGGCGTGGACCGCGACGGCGAGGCGGTCGCGCCGCTGTACGACGAGCGTGACAAGGCCGTGCTGGACGCGATCCACGCCATCATCCGCGAGTGCCGCCGCCTCGGCATCACCAGCTCGATCTGTGGACAGGCGCCGTCGGTCTACCCGGACTACGCCGAACGCCTCGTCGAGTGGGGGATCGACTCGATCTCGGTGAACCCGGACGCGGTCGACGCCGCGCGGCGGCACATCGAGCGCGCGGAGCGGCGGTTGGTGGTGGAGGCGGCGCGCTCGGAGTCGGAATCGGAAACGTGATCCCCGGATGGGGCGGAAACCGCTCTACGGTGCGCTGCGCGCGCCACCCTCAAGCTTGTTCTCAGCTTCTTCCCCGCCCTCATCCGCTCCGCCAGCCGCATCGCATCGAACGGCGCGTGCACCTTGGCGTCGTTGTCGAAGTAGACGTAGACGTCCCTTCCCTTCCGGGTCGGCGCGGGCGCGTCGGTTATGCGGCGCGGCGAGGCCGGCTCGCGGCCGGCGTGCCAGGCGCGGATCCGCTCCGCCCACCAGTCGAGCTGCGCGTCGGTGTAGCCACTCGCGTAGAGCTGCGCGGCGCCGTGCAACCGGATGTAGACGAAGTCGGCCGTGACCTCCTCGGCGTACGGCCAGTTGCCGGCGGTGTCGGCGAAGACGAGTGCGGCGTTGTGGCGCCGGAGCAGGTGAGCGAAGTCCGCGACCAGGAACGAGGGGTGGCGCACCTCGAAGGCGTGGCGGATCGGCCGCATCGATACGGGCTGCGTCCAGCTCCGCCCGTTCAGGTGTGCATCGTGGTGCCGGGCCAGCTCCGCGGCCTCGCCCGTGGTCGTGGGGAGCAGCTCGAGGAAGCGGGCGAAGCGCTGCTCGTCGAAGCCCAGTGCCGGCGGGAACTGCCAGAGGATCGGCCCCAACTTGTCGCCCAGACGGAGCACGCCGGAGGCGAAGAAGTTGGCGAGCGGCGTCTCGACATCCTTGAGCTTCTTCATGTGAGTGATGAACCGGCTTCCTTTGACGGCGAAGAGGAAGCGTGGCGGCGTCTCCTCGAACCAGTGCCGGTAGCTGGTGTGGCGCTGCAGGGAGTAGAAGGAGCCGTTGATCTCGATGGAATCGACCTTTCGGCTCGCGTATTCGAGCTCCCTTCGCCGTGGCAGGCCCGGCGGGTAGAAGACCCCGCGCCAGCCGGCGTAGCTCCAACCCGAAATCCCGATTCGCATCTCCATGACGCGGCGCACCCCTTGCATGGACCGTACCCCTGCGGACCGGGGACGGGCCGCGCAGCCGCCACGGTCGGGCGACCGCGGCGGCTGCTTGTGCATCGGGGGTGCGCATCACCTCCGTCGCAGGTCGTGGAAGTGCCCGCGGGGGACCGCGGAGCAGGCATATCGGAGGTCGCAGTGCGGCAGGTCAAGCTGGTGCTGGCCATGGTCCTCCTGGGGTGCGCCGCCGCGCCGCTGGAGGCCCAGGCGCCGAAGGGTGCAGGCAAGGCGCGGAGCCCCGCGTCGGAGGAGACGAAGTTCGTACGCTCCGGTCCGATCATCATCTCCCACGAGGTGCTCGAAGGCTGGAGATTCCTCTACTCGTTCATCACCGAGGTCGAGTTCGTCCTCTGCCTGGAGGGCGAGCAGAGCGACGACGGCATCCTGGTCGACGGGTTCCGCCTCGCGCGGATGGAGAACGCGAGCCTGACGAGCGTGCGCTACCACCCGTGCGAGAGCGACCGCTACGTCGGCACGGCGCACAACCACCCGCCCGTCGAGGGCGGAAACTCACTCTGCTACCGCTCGCTCCCCGACCGGCGCAGCTTCGAGCAGGACGAGCGCGCCATCGTCGACATCATTCTTTGCGGGGCAGAAGACTATATCTGGATCCTGAAGGACGGGACGACGGGAGGACCCGGGCGGGCGCGATGAGGGTGGCGCCGCCGTTGGCGGCGCGGGAAAGCCGCCCTGGTGGGCGGCGGGAGGGTGCCGCTGACGCGGTGCGGGAGGGCCCCTGCGGGGCGGGAGTGCGCCTGAGGCGCGGGGGCCGATCCCAGGTGCGGCGCACCTAGGGAGTCCCGCTGTCGTCGCCCACCCGCCCGTAGCCGGCAAAGAACACGATCGCCATGAGCACGATCAGCAGCACCGCGTACGCCGCGGCCGCGCCGAAATCGAAGGCGCGGAGCTGGCTCAGGATCTCGATCGAGATCGGGCGAGTGCGGTGCGTATACAGCAGGATCGAGGCGACGAACTCGCCGAGCGCGGTCACGAAGGCCAGGAGCGCGCCGGCCATGAGGCCGGGGAGCACGAGGGGGAGCGCGATGCGTCGCATGATCAGCGCCCACGAGGCGCCGAGCGAGGCGGCGGCCTCCTCGAGCGCCGGATCGAACTGGCGGAAGCTGGTGAGCGCGGCGCGCGTGACCAGCGGGATGTTGCGGATGAAGTAGGCCAGCGGCAAAATCGCGGCCGTGCCGACCAGGACGAAGCGGCCGGCCCACGGCTGGTCGGCGCTGAACGTCGTCGCCAGTGCAATGGCCAGCACGGTGCCGGGGAGCGCCCACGGCAGGACGACGAGGGCGCCGAGCAGCCCGCGGCCAGGGACGCGGCGGCGGACCAGCAGGTAGGCGGCGACGAAGGCGAGCGCCACGTTCGCGACGGTGGCGATCGTCGCCATCCGCAGCGAATTGACGACCGGCGTGAGCAGTTCCGGGCGCGTGGCGAGCGCGTGGTAGTTCTGGAACGTGTACTCGGGCGGAAAGAGCTCCGTCGTCCAGGTGCCCTCGGGGACGAAGGATACGAGGAGCACCGTCGCGTGCGGCAGCAGCAGGAAGACGACGACTGCGGCGGCGGCGAGCGTCCAGCCGCGTCCCACGCGGCGTCCGCGCGCGGCGTCGCCTGCAGTTGCACTGGCGGCATCGAGTGCATCGGGGCCGGCGCCCGGCGCGCGGCCACGTGGGCCCGAGGTGCGCCGGCGCGGGCCCGCGGCGCCGGTGCCCTTCATCGTCCCCGTGTACGAGCGCCGAGCCTCGTAGCGCTGCAGCAGCGCCAGAAAGAGCATCGACGACGCCGCGAGGATCACCGTCTCGACGGCGACCATCGCCAACTCGCCGTTCAGCTTGCTCGCGAAGATCTGCGTGGACAGCACACGGAAGCCGCCGCCGAACACGTAGGGCGCGCTGAAGCTGCCCATGGAGGTCATGAATACGAGCAGCGCGGCACCGCCGATCGCGGGCATCAGCAGCGGCAGCGTCACGCGCCGCAGCACGGTGAGCCGCGACGCGCCGAGGGCGGCGGCCGCCTCCATGTGACTCACGT
>CALKIP010000067.1 GCA_937995995.1 uncultured bacterium | reverse complement strand
CGTGGTCGCCGATGACTTCACGCTTCCCCTCCGCGATGTCGTCGCACCGCTGGACCCGCTCAAGCCCGCCGGCGAGGTCGCCCGGATCGCTATGAGGTGGGCCGCCGGCCTGGGTGCGGGCACGGAAGCGGAGCCCGGCACCGAGTTGCACCTCCTCTCCATCCTCCCCTCGACAGCCCTTGCTGCAGTCCAGGCCGACGAAGTCAGTGCGATGGCCGCCCTGGATTCCGCCGTGGGCGAGGCGGACATTCCGGCGCACGTCCAGACCGTGGCCACGGTGCGCCGAGAGGATTCGCCCGCGATCGGGATTCTCGAGTACGCCGACGAGGTCGACGCCGACCTGATCGCCCTCGGCACACGTGCCCCGGGCAAGGTCAGCCGGGCGCTGATCGGGAGCGTGTCATCCGCCGTGACCCGGGAAGCGACCGCCCCCGTACTCCTGATCCCGCCCGTACTCTGGCGCGACGACGGGCGTGGTTGATGCCTGGTGGCATCGCTGGGGATCAACGCCTCCCTGCCCTTTCACGTGTATGAGTGCCGTGCGCCCCGAGAACCGTGACGGCGACGCCTGGCTCCCTCGTCGCTCTGCGACGGGACTGCCACGGGCCGGTATGGACCTCTGGTACATCGATCTCGAGTCTCAGGGCCCTTTGACCACCCACTCGATGCTCTCACCTGAGGAGCGGGAGCGGGCGGCGGCGATGGGCGCCGCGGAGGCACGCACGCGGTTCACCAGCGCGCGGGTCGCACTTCGCAGGATCCTGGGCGACTACCTCGGCTGCACTCCGCAGAGCGTTCCCATCCGATGCCGGCCGGATGGCAAACCGGAGCTGTCGGCACCCTCCGACATGCTCCGCTTCAACCTCTCCCACGCCCGCCAGCACGCTCTCGTCGCGGTGTCGTACTCTCGCGAGGTCGGCGTGGACATCGAGTGCGAGCGAGCGATTTCCAATCTCGAGCGGCTGGCTCGCCGCGTCCTCACCGAAGGCGAGGCTCGTTGGCTGGGTGAGGCTCCGGAAATGGAGACGACCGGGCGCTTCCTCGGCCTTTGGACCCGCAAGGAGGCGCTGGCCAAGGCCTGGGGAGCGGGGATCTTCCGTAGCTCGATCCGGGAGGTGGAGCTCCTGCCGGATGCCGGCGAGTCGACGTGGCAAACGATCCAGCTGCCCAGGGAGGATGCGAAGTGGTCACTTAGAACGGTCCGGCCGCCCGTACCCGGCTGTGTCGGCGCGGTCGCCATTGAAGGTGACCCGGTGGATCTCTCGACCTTCCGCTGGCGGCCGGACTCGTAGGCCGTAGCGGCGCGCTCTCCGACGCCGAAGAGGGTCCTCCGGTGCCAGCAGCCCACCCTCCCATCGCCGCAGGCGGCCCTCCCGCCGACAAACGGCACACCGTTCGCATCCACGCTTCGACCAACGCAAAGAACCCGGGCCACCGTACTTCGGTGACCCGGGCTCGATTTGCCGTCCGACGTCCTGATTTACTGCCGGTCTCATTCGTCGCGGACCCTGATGTACGTCCGCGAGAGGCCCCGGGCGGATTCGAACCGCCGAATAGAGGTTTTGCAGACCTCTGCCTTACCACTTGGCTACGGGGCCGTAAGAAAAGGCGAGCCGAACTCGCCTTTTTTAGAGCGGGAAACCGGACTCGAACCGGCGACCTTCTGCATGGCAAGCAGACGCTCTACCAACTGAGCTATTCCCGCGTCGTCGGATAGATAAAGTAACGGAAACGCCCCCCTGAGTCAACCGATCGGCGCCTCGATCGCTTCTCTATACAGCTGTTCGTAGAGCCCTGCCGACCGTCGCCACGACCAGTCGAGGCGCATGCACCGTTCGCGCAACGAATTCCACCCCGGCCCCCTCCACCTCTCGCACGCCCGCCCGACGGCTTCGAGGAGGGCGGCCGGCGTCGCGGGGCCGAATGAGAAACCCGTGACACCGTCCTCCACGGTATCGACGAGGCCTCCGGTCCGCCGTACGACGGGCGGCGTACCGTACCGTTGTGCAATCATCTGGCCAAGCCCACACGGCTCGTAGTGCGATGGCATCAGGAAGAAATCGCCCCCGGCGTAGAGCCGGCGGGCAAGGCCGTCGTCGAACCTGAAGATCGCGGCGACGCGGCGTGGGTGGTCGGTCACCGCGTGGGAGAGTTCCTCCTCGTAGCGTGGGTCGCCACTGCCGAGCACGGCCAGGCGGGCCCCGCGTCGAACCAACTCCGGGAGCGCTTCGAGCACGAGGTCGATCCCCTTCTGCTGGACCAGTCGCGCGATCATGACGAAGAGCGGCCCGCCTCCCTCGAGTCCCAGCTCGTGCAGCAGCGCCTCCCGGTTTCGGTCCTTGCGCTGCACGGTGTCCGGATCGAAGCGCAAGGCGAGTGCGCGATCCCGGGCTGGATTCCAGGTGTCGGGGTCGATCCCGTTGAGGATGCCGACCAGGTCCGTGCTCCGGTGGCGGAGCAGGCCATCGAACCCCATCCCGAACTCCGATGTCTGGATCTCTTCGGCGTACGTCGGAGATACGGTCACGAGCCGGTCGCTCAGGCTTATCCCGCCTTTCAGGAACGAGGCCGTGCCGTAGAACTCCACGCCCCGGTCCACGGCGAAGAAGCTCCAAGGCACCCCGATCTCCGGGAGGAGCGAGGGCGGAAAATTGCGCTGTTAGCCGACGTCGTAGATTGAGAAGACCGTCGGGACCCTCCAGCCGTCGATACGGCTGTATACCGGGACGAGCCCCGTGGGCCAGTCGTTGAGGTGGACGACGTCCGCCTCCCACGCGCGTGCGCGTTCCGCGACCGCCCTGCAGAAGATCGCGAACCGACGCCCTGCGGCGACGCGGTCGAAGCGGGTCGGTCCGTAGGGATCGAGTACGTCGAAGAAGTAGGGCTGATCGACGAAGAGCGCGGGAGCACGGTCCTCGGGGCGATGCAGCAGGTATCGCACGGGCAGATCCCCGCCCGGCCACGGCAGGGTCTCGATGCCGACCACATCCGCCGGTGGTGGATCCTCCCGCAGCACCCGGTAGTAGGGGTGCACGATCAGGACATCATGCCCCGCGCGCACCAGCGCATCCGGGAGCGAGCGGGCCACATCGGCGAGCCCGCCCGTCTTCCAGTAGGGTACCGCTTCGGACGTTGCGAAAAGGATGCGCACGCGTTCAGTAGTTGCCCGTGGACAGGCGACGGTTTCCGGCTTCCTTCTCTTCGAGCACGAGTTCCCCGCCATCGCCGACCTGCTCCCCGATGGCGTGGTCGAGATACAGCCCGTGCGCCGGCCGGTCCACCCCCTGCGGCTTCAATCGCCAGTTCCCCTTCTCTTCCGGATCGAGGCCGAAGTGGTACATGCTGCGCAGCAGGAGTTGGTCGGCACGCTCATCGCCCGGCACCGCGGCGTGGTAGACGTCGTCCTGGTAACGGATGGTCACTTTCAGCGATCTGGCCATGCTTGCCCCCTTTCTCGGATAGGATCCACCGACCCGGGGGTGCAAAGTCCACGCCTTTTCCGGTCCTGGTTCGGCGGGCCGGCCATGACTCAACCTCGGGCGGCTCCACCCTTGCCGCCTGCTGCGACCTCTCCACCCAGCGCAATCCACAGCGTCCACGCCACGAAGCCGGCGAGCGCCGCGTGGTGCCGCTCCGCCGCGCCGCGTCCTGTGTCCGGATCGTACCACCCGCACGCGAGCCCGTCATCCAGCTCGAGCCCGCGCAGGATGTCGAGCGCCGCCTCGCGGCGCGGCCCGAGCAGATCGCTGCACAGTGCGGCCAGGCTTCCGAGCTCGGGATGGCGCCGCGACCCCAGACCCGGATGCCTGGCCTCACCGAGCCAGAACGGATTTCGAGACGAGCGCAGCAGATCGATCGTATTGCTCCAGACCGGGTCGTCGACCTCGCAGAAACCGAGGTACGGCAGGAGCGAGAGGCTGCCCTCCGGATCGTCGTAGACCGCTGCCTCGCCCGCCAGATCCGTCGACCACGCCAGGACGCGCAGACCGTCCACCTCCGCGGTACAGTGGCGCCAGAGCGCCGCCTCCACCTCCTCCGCCGCATCGGCGAAGTTCGACCGGTCCTCGGCGTCACCCGTGCCCGTCTTCGCCCACAGGTCGGCAAGCGCCTCGCAGAACGCCCGGACCAGGGCGTTGTCGTAGGTGACGTAAGGGTGGAGCGCCTCATCGCCCGAGGGCAGGAGTTCGGTCGCGGCGAGGAGCACCTCGGGGTGCAGGCGGTCCATGAGGAGGTCGTCGAGCTCCCGAAGAACCTGGCCGACGATCGGCTCGTCGAGGAGCGTTTCGTCGTCCGATTCACGTACGTACCGCTCGAGTGCCACGGCGTAGGCGCAGAACTGGTCGAGTGCGAACGCCGGCGAGAGCGCGCCACCGTCCAGGTAGTGGCTCCACGCTCCGGGCCGGTGCGAAAACTGTTCGAACGCACGGAGCAGCGCCTCACGGGCGAGCATCGGGTCGACGAGCCGCAGCGCGGGCAGGCTCCAATTCAGCGCATCGCGCTCGCGGAACACCGCCGACGAGCCGGTGAGCGGAGAGCGCGAAACCAGCGGGTAGAGCCGTTCATCGTCGATCGCCCGCCCCACGGCGAAGAAGGCGTTGAAGAGCAGGTTTCGGTTCAGGAGCGACCCGAGTGCCGGGTCGCCGGCCGGGCGCGTCATCTGCGCGAGCTGGAGGCGGCCGAGTCGCAGCAGCTCTGCCGCGCCGTAGCGCCGCAGCGTCGCCGCACGGGTGAGTGCACCATCCCGCTCGACCGCTACGCCGAAGAAGAATGCAACCGTGGTACGCCGGCCCGGAGCGATGCGCACCGTGCGCCCGATCCGGACCCGGAGCGGCCGCCCGTTCTCGGTAGCCATCTCTTCGCCGTCATCGAGCGGCCGCAGCGGGTCATCCCCTGTGGCGGCCTCACAAACCACGCCGTCGCCCGAGGCGACGATCCCCAGCGCCGCGCGCCCCGGCTCCCCC
>CALKIP010000066.1 GCA_937995995.1 uncultured bacterium | reverse complement strand
GAGCCGGTGCAATCAACGCCCCGGCCCTCAATCCGCCGCCATGGGCAGCTCGGATTCCGCGGCCCGCAGCGGCAGCCATAGCGTAAAGGTAGAGCCCCGCCCGACTTCGCTGTCCACGGTGATGTCGCCGCCGAGTGCACGTGCGATGCGGCGGCTGATGGCAAGCCCGACCCCAGCGCCGCGCTTTCCCTCGCCGGTCGAGAGGCGCGTGAACTCGTGGAAGAGAAGCTCCTGCTGATCTTCGGGGATGCCGGGCCCGGTGTCCTCGACGTCGATCGCGATCCACTTCCCGGGACCCGGTGCGTGCCTGCCCGACCTCACGCCCACACGTAGAGTGACCCTTCCCTCGTCGGTGTATTTGACCGCGTTCGAGAGCAGGTTGCCCACGATCTGCCGGATGCGAGTGGCATCCGATTCGATCACCGGCAGCCCTTCGGGGGCTTCGACCTCCAGCTCGAGTCCCTCCGCCACGGCCTGGGCACGGAACTGCTCTGCGGCATCCCGCGCCACCGCGCGCAGGTCCGTGGGCGCGCGCTCGATGCCGATCTCTCCGCTCTCGGTGCGGGCCAGCGCCAGGAGATCGTCGATGAGGTCGATTGCCGCGCCGATCGAGCGGCGCGCCTTCGAGATGCCCTGCTCCTGCTGCTCCGTGAGCTCGCCCATGACCCCCTCCTCCAGGAGCTGGAGGTAGCCGATCGCCGCGCCGAGGGGATTCTTCACGTCGTGGCTGAAGCCGCGCATGAGACGGCTTCGACTCTCGGTGACACGTTCGAGCTCCGCTCGACCGAGCTCGGACTCCGTCCGCAGACGATGTTCCTCGCCGGCGGCTTCCGCGAGCTCGCGGGTGAGAGTCGTCTGCCGCCACCAGAACCAGCCGACCAGAACGGCCGAGATCAGCGCCAACCCCGTGAAGATCAGGGAGAGGATGAGCTGCCGCGCGATCGTGGCGTAGATGTCGTCGAAGTATACATCCGCCACGCGGTCGATCTCTCTCTCGAGTCGCTCCGTAGCCAGGAGTGTGCTCACGTGCCGCTCGAGCTGCTCGGAGGATTGACGGAAGTATACCTCAGGAGAGATTTCACCGCGCGCCACACTGTCGCCGAGCTCATGCCACTGGGCCGAGGCCTCCTGGACTTCCTCGAATTGCATTACTGCGGTCGGGCCGAACTGACGGACCAGCGGCTCGAGGCGTGCGCTCGCCTCCTCCTCTTCGACCCGCGCTTCCCGGTAGCTCTCCAGGAACCGGGGGTCGCCGGTGAAGACGAGCCCTCGCATCTCGGCGACCTGGTGCTCGAAGAGGAAGCGCAGTTCGCGGACGAGACGGCGCGCCTGCCCGAAGGTCTGGTCGCTCACCTCCAGCGCCGTGCCGAATTCCCGCACCATCAACGGCGGGATGATCGCCTCGGCCACGAGGGCGAAGATCACGAAGACGAACGCGAAGAGGGGAATTCGCCGGCGCCAGCGCGATTTCCGCCCACGACTCACTTTGCGTAGCCACTGCGTCATGGCGTTACGAGCTTGCGAGCGTCATGCCAGACACCGGCCCGGCGCCTCACCGTGCAGCGATCGTGCGTCGGCTCCGTGATCTTCTTCACCGACTCGGCACCAACCTCCACAACTCGCCGTCGTCCTCGTCGGTGACGATGTAGAGCATGCCATCCGGCGCCTGTCGCACGTCGCGGATCCGCTTGCCGCGGTTCTCGAGCAGGTGCTCCTCGCCCGTCACGCGCCCGTCCTCGACGACGAGGCGGACCAGGCGCCTCTCGCGGAGCGCGCCGACGAGGACGCTGCCCTGCCACTCGGGGAAGAAATCGCCCGTGTACCACTGCATCCCGGATGGCGCGATGACCGGGTCCCAGTAGTAGACCGGCTGCACGTAGCCGGGGCGCGCCGTCTCCGCCGTCTCGATCGGTTCGCCGCCGTACTCCTCGCCGTACGAGACGAGCGGCCAGCCGTAGTTCTGCCCCGCTTCGATCAGGTTCAGCTCGTCGCCGCCCTGGGGACCGTGCTCGACCATCCAGAGCCGCCCCTGGGGGTCGAACGCCAGTGCCTGCACGTTGCGGTGCCCGAGCGTCCAGATCTCCGGCCGCGCGTCGGAGCGGCCCGTGAACGGGTTGCCTTCCGGCACGGAGCCATCCGGCGCGATGCGCAGCACCTTGCCGAGGTGGTTGTCGAGCCGCTGCGCGTGCATCCGCATCGACGTATCGAATCGATCTCCGGTGGTGATGTAGAGCATGCCGTCGGGCCCGAAGGCCAGGCGCGAGCCGTAGTGCGCCGAGTTGCCGTAGGAGGGGATCGCGCGGAAGATCACGCGCACGTCCTCGAGGCGGCGCCGGTCCTCGGAGAGGACGCCCCGGGCGACGCTCGTGCCGTTGCCGTCGTCGCGCGGCTCGGAGTAGCTCCAGAAGATCGTGCGGTCGGACTCGAAGTCCGGGCTCAGCGCGATGTCGAGCAGCCCGCCCTGCCCATCCGCGTGTACTGCGGGCACGCCGGCCAGCGGCGCGCCGACCTCGCCCGCGGCGGAGATGATCCGCATGCGGCCGGGCCGTTCCGTGACGAGGAGGCTTCCGTCGGGGAGCGGCTCGACGGCCCACGGGTGCTCGAGCCCCGAGGCGATGATGTCGACGTCGAAGGTGACGTTCGAATCGACGGCGCACGCTCGGGTCTGGCCCGGGAATGCCGGCTCCTGGTCCGGCGCGTTCGGTGGGCGCGTCTCGAGCGGCTCACACTCGGGCGCGGGCTGTCCGGCCGGCCCGACCTGCTCCGCGACGTCCGCGCCCGTATCGGACGCCGCCTCTTCAGACCGGTCGGTGCAGGCCGCGGCCGCGAGGGTGAAGGCCAGTGGGATCAGCGAAAGTCGAGTCGCGCGCATGATGCCCTCCGACGAGGCACGGGTGGCGTTCGAGGTCCGGAGCGAGACAGCGCTCGCATTTTCGCAAGAGGCAGTCCATTGATGGGTGGGGCGCTGAACTCGACGCCGTCGATCTCGTCGGGCGGCGGATTGATCGGGGCGAAATCGTCGTCGTCCGGCCGCACTCGCCCGAGGACATCGTCAGCCAACGGCATGCGTCCGACGCCTCATCGTCGGAAACCCACCTCTACGACGAGGTTTTCGAACCCTTCATCGCCATTGCTGGTATAAAGATGCGAGTCGTTCTTCCATTACCAGGGGAGGGCAGCGAGTGTCGAAGGAACGGGTCTTCATCAACGGCAAGGTGTTCACGGGGCGCGGCGAGGACGAGTTCGTGAGCGCCTTCGCCGTCCGGGACGGCAAGATCACCCGGATCGGCGACGTCTCCGACGTGCGGGACGCGGAGGTGGTCGATCTCGAGGGGCGCACCGTCGTGCCCGGCTTCATCGACGCCCACACGCACCCGACCTACGTCGCGATGACGCGCAACGCCGTGCCGTGCACGGTGCCGGTCGTGAGCAGCATCACCGAGATGATCGAGGCGCTCAAGCGTCACCCGAACTACGGCAAGGGCGAAGACCTCTGGATCGAGGGGTTCGGCTACGACGAGTCGAAGCTCGCCGAGCGGCGCACGCCGACGACGCGCGACCTCGACCTGGTCTCGACGACGCAGCCGGTCTACGTGATGCGCTCCGACTGCCACTCCGGGGTCTGCAACACGCGAGCGCTCGAGCTGGCCGGGATCACGCGCGATACGCCCGACCCCGAGGGCGGGCGATTCGGGCGCTACGAGGATGGCGAGCCCAACGGCTTCCTCGAGGAGCACGCGGCCAACGACGTGGTGCGCTTCGCCATGTCCTCCGGCAGCTACGAGGCCAAGGTCCGCGACCTCGCCTGGACCGGCACGCACTATCACGAGCGCGGCATCGTCGCGGTCACCGAACTCATGGGCCGCCGCGAGCCGGTCGACGTCCTTCAGCACTTCCGCGACGCCGCCGGCGAGGGGCTCACGCAGCAGGCCGGCCTCTACGTCATGTGGCCCGAGAAGGGAACGCTGCGCGACCTGACGGAGGAGGAGCGGACCGGACGCGTCAAGATCGCGGGCGTGAAGGTGTTCATCGACGGGACGATCTCGGCGCGCACCGCGTGGGTGAACGAGCCCTACCGCGGCACGGACGAGCATGGCTACCCGACGATCGACGGCGAGGCGCTCGAGGCCGCCTATGAGTGGGCGGTCCGCAACCGCGTCCAGCTCTCGGCGCACACCATGGGCGATCGCGCCATCGAGTTCGTCCTCGACTTCTTCGAGGACAAGGAGCCGTGGCTTGGACTCGATGTCCCCTCGGTCCGGCTCGAGCACGTCACGCTGCTCACCCCCGAGCAGCTCGAGCGGGTGCGTGAGGCGAAGGTGCGCTTCGGCGCGACGATGCAGGTCATCTTCTTCTTCGCCGAGTACGAGTCGTACGCGGAGAACCTGACCGACGACCAGTTCCGGCGGGCGTACGCCGTCAAGGACGCCGCCGCGGCGTTCCCGTACTTCGCGCTCAGCTCGGACGCGCCGTGCACCACGTGGTCGGACCCGGACGACGTCTTCGTCTCGATCCAGGCCGCGGTGACCCGCAAGGCGTACAACGGCGCAGACACCGTCGCCGAGCAGGCGATCACGGTCCCACAGGCGGTGCTCCTCTTCACCGCCCGCGCCGCCGAGCTCGTGCCCTTCGAGGGCAAGCTCGGACAGATCGCACCCGGCTACGAGGCGAGCTTCGTCGTCCTCGACCGGGATGTCTTCACCTGCCCGGTGGATGAGATCGCACGGACCCGCGTCGCGGAAACGTGGCTCCGTGGCGAGCGGGTCTACGCGCTCGAGGACCCGACCCTCTGGGTCCAGGACTCCGGCGCCAGCGCGCGCCCAACGACCGTCGGCAGCTAGGCCACGGAGAGCGCGGCGGTCGGCCGAGACGTTTTTTCGCGCAGAGGGCGCAGCGCTGCAGAGAGAGTCAAAAAGCTCTCACGCAGAGGTCGCAGAGAGCGCAGGGAGCGCAGAGTGCCGGTGGGAGAGCGGGTCCGGTGGGAGGCGCTCGACTTCCCTGGTCCGTGATGTGCGGCAACGGGCCCCGCACCCCGAATCGGACCGGTGTCGATGGCCACCACGCGAAGCACGATCCCCCGCCCTGCCACCGCGCCCCGCGAGGAGATGGTCGCCATTCCCGGCGGCACCTTCCTCATGGGCTCGAACGATTTCTACCCCGAGGAGCGGCCGGTCCACCGTGTAGCCGTCGACGCCTTCCGCATGGACGCGCACCCGGTCACGAACGCCGAGTTCGCGCGCTTCGTCGAGGCGACCGGCTACGTCACGGTGGCCGAGCGCGCACCGGACCCTGTCCATTATCCGGGCGTCGACCCATCGCTCCTCGTCCCCGGCTCACTCGTCTTCCGCCGCCCGCGCCGCCGCGTGCCGCTCCACGACCCGCGAGCCTGGTGGGCGTACGTGCCGGGCGCGTGCTGGCGGCACCCCGAGGGGCCGGGGAGCACGATCGAAGGACGGGAAGAGCACCCCGTCGTCCATGTGGCCTGGGAGGATGCGGCGGCGTACGCGGAGTGGACGGGGAAGGCGCTGCCGACGGAGGCGGAGTGGGAGTTCGCCGCCCGTGGCGGGCTCGAGGGCGCCGTCTACGCCTGGGGCGACGAGTTCATGCCCCACGGCCAGCCCATGGCCAACACATGGCAGGGCGAGTTCCCGTGGCAGAGCCTCAAGCCCCGGGGCCGCTACGGCACCACACCCGTCGGCTCCTTCCCGCCCAACGGCTACGGCCTCTTCGACATGGCCGGCAACGTGTGGGAATGGACGTCGGACCTCTTCACGCCGCGCCACCCGGCGGATACCGACAAGGCGTGCTGCACCCCGGACAATCCGAAGGCGCGGTCGCCACAGGCGACCGCGCCCGGAGCGGAAGGTCCACCGCCCGCCGAGGCGGGAGCCCGGCGGAGCGCCCCTGATCCCGTGAACCATCCCGTGAACCCGTCGGTTTCGGCCGCACCGGATGCGCACATCCCGCGTCGCGTCGTCAAGGGCGGCTCGCACCTGTGCGCGCCCAACTACTGCCTGCGCTACCGCCCGGCGGCGCGCCAGGGCGAGGCGATCGACACGTCGACGAGCCATATCGGATTTCGGTGCGTGGCTCGATAGCTGCACCATTCTCCGGTGCTGGCCGAGATGCACCACGGAAATGCATGGATCAGATCCTCACGAGCCTGCTGGATGCATCCGTCGTCGTCTTCGCCGTGAGCAGCATGCTCTCGGTGGGGTTCGGCAACACTCTCGGACGGCTCCTGGAGCCGCTGACCGACGCGTGGCGCGTGACGCGTGCGGTCCTCGCGAACTTCGTACTGGTCCCCCTGCTGGCGTACATCGTCATCCAGGTCATCCCGCTCGAACTGCCCCGGGCGATCGGCCTCTTCCTGGTCGCGTCGGCGGCGGGTGCGCCCTTCCTGATCAAGCTGGCTGAAGCCGCCGAGAGCGACGTCGCTCTCGGCGCTTCCCTCCTCGTGCTACTGCTGCCGCTCACGATCATCTACATGCCGATCGTGGTGCCGCTCGCGCTGCCCCGTGCCGAGGTGAGTGCTGGCGCGATCGCGCGTCCGCTCGTGATCACGATGCTCCTGCCACTCGCCACGGGCCTCTTCGTCCGCGCGAAGGCGGAAGGCTGGGCGCGGCTTCTGCAGCCGTGGATGCAGAGGTTGTCCACGGTTGCGCTGGTCGTGCTCGTAACCACCACGGTCCTGAACAACTTCCAGACGCTCGTCGGATTTTTCGACATCGAGACGATCCTCGCCGCGGCCATCATCATTGGCGGCGCCTTCGGTATCGGCTTCCTACTCGGCGGCCCGGATCGGAAATCCCGCGAGGTGCTCGGCCTCGGCACGGGACAGCGCAACATCGCGGCGGCGACCGTGGTCGCAACCCGGGTGATCCACCTCCCCGAGACGACCACCATGGTGATCTCGGCTTCACTGGTGGCGCTGGTCATCCTCTTCACACTGGCCGCGCTCCTGCGCAATCGGGAGGAAGCGGGGGGCCGGGAGCAGAAGGGCGCGGATGAGGCGGGGCGAAGGAAGGCGGCGTAGCACCGGGCCAGGTCAGCGGGTCGCCTGTCCGTGCCCGGCCCACGCCGTGGCGGCCCCCGGCGCACACGCCCGGGTTGCCACGGGCCCACCCGAACCGCTCGATGCGCTCAGCCGAAGGCGCGCCGGTGCTCCTTGTCCCACCCCCTCAGACGCAGGGCAAACGCGATCCTGAGCACGCCGAGCACGACGGCGAGTGCGCCGATCCACACGACCAGCGCGAGTGCGCCCGCACCGGGAAAGAGCGCCAACCCCACGCCGAACCCGATCGAGACCGCGCCTGTCAGTACGAGCACCCACTCGCCGCTGATCACCTTGTGCAGCCGGATGGCCGCCACGATCTCGCCAATGCCCATGACGATGGCCCACACCGCGATGAGGTAGACCAGGGCGAACGCCGTGATGCCGGGCCAGACGAAGGTGGCGATGCCAATTGCAGCGGCGAGAATGCCGCTGACCAGAAGCGAGACCCAGTGGGGCTCCTCACGACGATTCGCCACCGCCGCGACGATGGTGAAGAGTCCGTCCACCAGAGCGTATGCGCCGAAGAACAGGACGAGTACGGCAAGGCTGATCAACGGGTTGAACAGAACGAGTATGCCGAAGAGGATCGCCGCCACTCCGCGCAATGCGATCCAACCCCAGTTCCGAGCGAGCATGTCCACCATATCGCAGCCTCCGGTCCGAGCATCGGACATGGGATTGGACAGCACCCCTTTGCCCACACTTCTGCTTCGTGCCCGATCGATTCACGGCAATCCGTACGCCACGCCCCGGAGCGCCTTGGCGTGAACCCTGCGCACACCGTGCGCGCGACACACGTATCGAGGCTTGCGAACGCGTTGCTCGTTGGACTGCAGCCCACACCGCAGGAGACACTGAGATGCTCGGCAGGCGAAAGGATGGAGACCAGCGGCCGAACATCCTGGTCCTGTGCATGGACCAGTGGGACACGCACATGGAGTTGCCCGAGGACGTCGAACTGCCGGCGCTCGAGCGGCTCGAGGACCGGGGTGTGACCTACGACAACGCGTACTGCACCGTCCCGGTGTGTACGCCCTCACGTGCGACGATGTGGACCGGCGTACACGCCAAGGAGACGGGGCTCTGGGACAATACGAACTTCGCCTGGATCCACGAACTCACGCCCGAGATCCCGACCGTCGGCCACATGCTGCGCGACCAGGGCTACTACACGGCGTTCAAGGGCAAATGGCACCTCTCGACTGTGCCCGAGGGCGAGGATGCGCTCGAGCGGTACGGCTTCTCGGACTACCAGCAGTGGGGCGAGATGTTCGGCGCGCCGCTCCAGGGCGCGATGCTCGACGGCGCCGCCACCTTCGAGACCGTCGACTGGCTCGAGAACGCGGCGACCCGCCTCGAGCAGCCGTGGCTCCTCGTCTCGAGTCTCGTCAACCCCCACGACGTCATGTTCCTGCAGACCGACCCGATCGAGGCGCCGGAGCCCGAAGGCGCGATGGAGGGGCTCCAGACCACGGGCCAACGCCTGGGCTGGTTCCAGCGGAAGTGGGACGTGGCGCTCCCGCACAACTTCGACGACGACTACACACTCCAGCCCTACGGCGTGCGGCACTACAAAGAGATCATCGACCGCAACTACGGCCGCATACCGGACGAACGCGCCGACCTCTGGCTCGAACGTCGCAACTACCTGATCAACGCGATGCGGCTCGTCGACTCCGAATTCCTGAAGATCCTCGAGGTGCTGGACCGGCTGAAGCTGTGGGAGAACACCGTCGTGATCTTCACCAGCGATCATGGTGAGATGAACGGCGCGCACCGCATGACGCAAAAGGGTGCGATCGCCTTCGACGAGGCGACGATCGTCAACCTGACCGTCTGCATGCCCGACGGGCCGCGAGGCAAACGGACCAACGCCGTGTGGTCGCACCTGGACCTCGTGCCCACGCTCCTGGAGTTCGCCGGGCTCGATGCCGAGGCCATTCGTGAACGCTACCCGCACCTCCGCGGGCGCGGCCACAAGGCCACCATACTCGACCCGGAAAGCGATGGTCCCCGTGGCAGCTCCACCGGACCCGGCGACGGCGCACTCATCTGCTGGGACGGACTGCACTCGCTCGACGTCGATTGGGCGCTCTCCGGCGCGCTCCAGGAGCTGACCGAGATGGGGATGAGCGGGCCACACGGGCCCGAGCACGGCCGCGATGAGGCGATGAAGCGGGCCGGCGAAAAGTACGGAGCGCCGGATTTCAGCCGGCGCACCTTCTATCGCTGCGTCGTCGACGGCCGCTACAAGCTGGTGCGCTGGTTCAGCCCCCAGGAGTACGGCAATCCGTCTACGCTCGAGGGGCTCTACGCCACGGGCGACGTCGCGCTCTACGACCTGGAGCGTGATCCGGGCGAGCTGGAGAACCTCGGCCATCCCGACCACCCCGACCACGATCCCGCACTGGTCGAGCACATGCTCTCTAAACTGCACTCTCTCGTAGAACGCGAGATCGGCGAGGACCATGTGCCGTTCAGTCTGGATCTGTTCGGCACCCGCGAGATCAGGTACCGGCAACCGGCGGCGCAGCACCCCACGGAAAGCGGCCAACCGCCCGAGGATCGACCACTCGCGGCGGATTGAGATAGAGGCAGGGGTCAGTGGCCAGTGGTCAGTGGTCAGCACTCAGTGGCCAGTAGTCAGGGGTCAGGGACACCCCTGCATTCCCCCCCTGACTGCTGATCGCTGACAGCTGACTACTGACAGCTGACTACTGACCGCTGATTCCTGAACCCATGAAAGAGTCGAACAGCAAGCACGAGGACGACGCCAGCAGCATCGATCTGTCAGGGCTCGAGGGGCTGCGTGAAGCCGTCGGGCGCGGCGTGCGATTGCTGCCGCGCCCGAGGCGCCTGCGTCAGGACGGGATCGCAGGGCTCACCGTCGCCATCAGCAGCGTGCCGGACGGGATGGCGAGTGGGCTGCTGGCGGGCGTGAACCCCATCTACGGGCTCTACGCCAGCATGATCGGCCCGATCGTGGGCGGGCTGCTCGCGAGCTCCACACTCATGGTCATCACCAACACCAGTGCGACGGCGCTGGTGGCGGGGCAGGCATTGGTCGGGCTGGAAGACCGGGACCGCTCGCTCTTCCTGCTCGTCCTCCTCTCGGGCGTCTTCCAGATCATTTTTGGCCTGTTGCGGTTCGGACGACTGACGCGCTTCGTCTCCTTTTCCGTCATGACCGGCTTCCTGGCCGGGATCGCGGTGATCCTGATCCTGAGCCAGCTCCCGACCGTGACGGGGTACGAAGCGGAGGGGAGCAACCGCATCACGCAGACGCTGGACCTTCTCTTCAACCTGCACCAGGTGCAGTGGGTGTCGCTCGGGGTAGCGGCGCTCACGGTGGCCACGGCGCTGGTGCTCATGCGCACGAGGGTCGACAAATTCGCGAGTCTCGTGGCGATCGTCGTGCCGACCATTGCCGTCGCGCTCCTCGGGCTTGAGGAGGTGCAGCTCGGCGCCGAT
>CALKIP010000065.1 GCA_937995995.1 uncultured bacterium | reverse complement strand
GGCGCGGCGCTCACGCCCGCGAGGTCGACCGTGCCGTCGACGCTCGAGGCGTTCAGGCGCAGCAGCGGCGCATGCACGGCGAGGTCCATGCCGACCGTGCCCCGGGCGGAAAGCGAGTCGGGCACGAGGCCCAGCGCGCTCGCGCGCTCGAGATCGATCCCGGCGCGAAGCCGCGCGTCGACGACGGGCGCCGCAAGGTCGCGGACGGCGAAGGCGACGTCGAGCGGCTGGCCGAGGAGCTGGCCGCGCAGCCCTTCGGTGGCGAGCGAGTCCAGGGTGAAGTCGATGCGGCCGGTGAGATCGCGGATCAGCTCGCCCTGCCCGCCGTAGGCCAGGTGGAACGCGTCCAGCTCGAGGGAGCCGACCACGGCCGGCAACTGTTCGCTGCCGAGTGGCCCGTCGGCCATGATGCGCACGCTCGCGGTCCCGTCCACGTCGGGCAGCTCGGTGCCTTCCGGCGCCATGCTCTCGATCAGCGCGCTCGGCAGAGAACGTACGAGGGCGCCGACGTCGACCGGTCCGGCGGCGAGGCGGAGCGAGATGTTGCGCTCCTCGGCGGTGACGCCGGTCACGGTGCCGCGACCTTCGAGGGCGAGCTCCTGGAGTTGGACGGCCAGATGATCGAGTGCGAGCGAGTCGGCGTTGCGGTCGAGCAAGGCCTGGTGCTCGATCCGGAGCCGCGTATCCCGGATCGGCACGGCGAGGTGCTCGGGGAGGATGGCGCCGAGTGCGTCGACGTCGATCTCGCCCTCGAGGCGGATTCGCACGAGCTCGCCACCACTCAACTCACCCGCGAGGCGGAGCCGCTGATCGAAGCCGTCGAGCCGGATCGCCGTGCCGGTGCGGTCGTCGCTGTAGCCGATCCGGCCGTCCCGGATCTCGAAGCGGTCGATGAGGAAGGCCACGCTCCCCCCGCCGGCCGCCTCCTCCGCTCCGGCGTCGGCCTCGGCCACCGCTTCCTCCGCCTTCCCGAATTCCGGCAGGTTCGATGCACCGTTCTCATCGAACTGGACCAGGATGCGAGGCCGTTCGAGCGTGATGGCGTCGATCACGACGCGACGTGCGAGGAGCGGAAGCAGCTTGGGGCGCAGCGCGACGCGGCGCACGGTCGCGAGCGCGGGGGCATCCGGCTCGGCCCCGGCGATGGCCAGGCCCTCGAGGACCACGGCGGGCGCCGGGAAGAGGTCCAGGTCGACGCGTTCGATCCGCACCTCCCGGCCGAGCGCCGCCTCCGCCTGTGCGGATGCGAGCGCGGCGACGCGCTCGGTGGGGATCATCAGCGCCGCTCCCGCCACCGCCACGAGGACGGCCAGCGGGAGTACCAGTAGCAGGATCAGCGTGCGACGTTTCATCGATGTATCGCGCCGTGAGAGGAGTCGGGGCGAGTCTTCGTCGGGAGGTTCTACCGAGAGACGGCCTCCGGGGATCCGTCGGCCGGAGCTTCGACTACGCCGCGCGCTCCCCGGGGCTGGCCACCGCGCCGATCACGTTCCAGCCGATCTGGATCGTGCGCCCGTCGCGGTGCGCATCCGCCTTCGAGATGATGACGTCGAGCTCGCGCATGCGCTCGAGCCGCGCCTGTGTGGCGCGCCCGCCGACGCTCGAGAAATCGAGTACACGAACGAGGCGCTCGGCGCCGTCCGGCGCCCGCAGTCGCAGGTAGCGGCCCGGGCCAAGCTCGCGGATCGAGGGCATGCCCTCCATCAGCCGCAGCCGTAGCAGGAAGCCGCGGCTCGGAATGTCGACCGCGTCCGAAACACGAAAACGGAAAGAGCCTTCCACCGAGCCTCCTCGAGACGACAATCCACTCATGGTACTCACCAACTTGGACGGTAGCATTCTCCGGGCCGTCGCGCTCGGACGGCCGCAGAGGGGGAGGCTACTACGTTGGACGGCAAACGTCAATCGCGGGCGCGCGCGAGGCCATGGAGGAAAAGTCTTGACGACCGCGTGGCGGTGTCGGTATACTGCGCGCAGTATCAGACGATCCTCTGAGGTGGGACGGTCGTCCGCTCCGCAGGGGATCGGCACGGAACGAGGTAAGCGTCGGGCCTGCGATCGCGATATCGCAGGCCCTTTTTTGTATGCGCCGGCCGCGGGCGCCCGGTAGCGCGGCATGTCGGTCTTCGGGTACGGCACATCGCCCGCACCCCCGACAGTCCACATTCTATCCACACCAGGAGTACGGCGATGGAACGTACCAAGGGCACCGTGAAGTGGTTCTCCCAGGAGAAGGGCTACGGATTTCTCCAGCAGGAAGGGGGGCCGGACGTGTTCGTCCATCACAGCGCCATCCAGGGCTCGGGCTTCAAGGTCCTCTACGAGGGCGAGGAGGTCGAGTTCGAGGTGATGCAGGCGGACAAGGGACTCAAGGCCGCGAACGTGGAGCGGCTGAACCCGCCGGCGGAGGCGCCGTCGCGCGGCGGCCCGCGCCGTGAGGGGCAGGGCCGGCCGGGTGGGCGGGGCTACGGCAGTCGGGGTGGCTACGGCGGGTACTGAGCCGCCGAACGATTTGCCGGGATTCCTGCAGGAGCGCCCGTGGAGCTTTTCGGCCCCACGGGCGCTTTTTTCGAGATGGCGCCACGGGCACTTCTTCGTAAGCCACGCTCGGAACGCTCCTTGCTCCGCTGATCGGAGGTGCGGTGCGGATAGGTGGGGCATGGGTGGTCACCGTGGAAGGAGCGTGGTATGGCAGAACGCATTGAACGAATAGAAACCGGAGAGGAGTTCGAGTTCACCGGCTTCCGTTTGAGCTGGGGCGCGATCTTCGCCGGTCTGGTGGTGGCGGTCGTCACGCAGATCATCCTGTCGCTGATCGGCCTGGCGATCGGGCTCGGCGCGGTCAACTTCGGGCCGGGCGGCAATCTCGGCGGCATCGGAACGGGCGCCGGGATCTGGGCGATTCTCACCGGACTGATCTCTCTTTTCGTCGGCGGGCTCGTGGCCGGGCACCTGGCCGGGGTGCTGACCCGGTTGGACGGGATGCTCCACGGTGTCCTCGTCTGGGGGTTGTCGATGATCTTCGCGCTGTGGGCGCTGTCGGCCGGTGTGACGACGCTGCTCGGCGGGATGTTCGGCGCCGCGGGGCAGGCCCTCGCCTCGGCGGTAGGTGCCGTCGGCAACGTGGGTGCCGCGGTCGTC
>CALKIP010000064.1 GCA_937995995.1 uncultured bacterium | reverse complement strand
CAAGGTTGCCGTAATTAGCGGCGAAGGGCGCTGGCGCCCCTCCGACCCGCTCCGCGCGGGTCGGCGGCTTTGACCTGTTGGAGAGGCGAGAGCAGATGGCGAACAAGCTGTCCAAGGAGAAGATCCAGCACCTCCAGAAGCGGTTGCTCCGTGAGAGGGAGCGAGCGCTCCGCTCACTCGGCCAATTCGACGAGTTGGCGAAGCACGCGGCTGAACAGGCGGACTCGGACCTCTACTCCTACTCCGACCACATCGCCGATCTCGGTACCGATGCTATGGAGCGGGAGAAGATGCTCCTCTTCGCGAGCAAGGAAGGTCGCTACCTGTACCGGATCGAAGAGGCGCTTCGCCGACTCTACAAGGATCCGGACAATTTTGGCAAGTGCCACAACTGCGGCAATCCGATCAATTTCGATCGTCTCGATGCTCTGCCGCACGCCCGCTACTGCATTGACTGCAAGCTGAAGGAAGAGGCGGACGCGGCCTGATCCAGTCCCTTCATTGCGGCACGGGCGCCCGGAAGCACTGCTTTCCGGGCGCCTTTTTCATTCGCCGCTGCCGCGTCGATCACGGGGAACGACATAGATAGCCGCCCGCATTACGACTCCGTATCGATAGCATCCATTCCCCGCAGCAACGAAGGCAGATCGCGAACGAAGGCGGACCGCGCCAGCACTCGATCCGCTCCCGCGCGTCTCGCCGCAAGGAGCGCCTCGCCCCTGACGTGCGAGCCGAAGGCGATCACCGGAACCGACGACAACTCCGGATCCGCCTTGAGACGCTCGATCAATGCCGGAGCATTCACGCCACGTGCCTCGAGGTCCAACAGAATCAGGCGCGGGGCCACTTCCCGAGACCGTTCGATCAACTCGTCGGCGGTACGGACCGTGAGCGCCCGAGCACCGACGGCGTTCGCCGCACCGCGAATCCGCGAAGCGAAGAGAAGGTCGGCCACGAGGGCGATTGCCAAGCCGCCCGCTGGATCCGCCGACGACCGGCGGTCCTCACCCGCCGCACCCTCCCTATCCTGGGTCATGGCATACCCCTCGCGTTATCTTGCACATCGGCAACAAGATACCCGATACCAACATTGAGAATCAGTATTGACTCCGGTCCCATGGTCTGGTAATGTTAAGTCATTGTGCATGAACGTGCGAGCCGCCTGGCGAGGTTTTCAATGGAGCGAGGCTCTGTTCAACTGGCACCGCCCGAGGTGACACCGGCTGACGCAGACGCCGTCCTGCGCCGCGCGCTGGACGCGTCGGGCCACCGGTTCACCGAGCAACGCGCTGCGGTCTACCGCCGCCTCCTGATGACGGATCAGCATCCGACCGCCGACGATGTCTTCACGGCGGTCCGGGCCGATATTCCCGACATCTCGCTGGCTACGGTCTACAAGTCGCTGGAGACGCTGGTCGGGTGTGGGCTGGCGGTCAAGCTGACGTATGGCGACGGCTCGGCCCGCTATGATGGACGTACCGATCCGCACCCACACGCCCGCTGCCTGAAGTGCGGCGCGGTACTCGATGTGCCCGGTAAGCTCGACCCCGACGTACTCGATCGGCTGGGCCCGCTCGATGGCTTCGCCGTGGAGGGCTATCGGCTCGAGCTGGTCGGTCGCTGTAGCCACTGCTCTGCCGACTGATCGGGGGCCCGCGCTGGTCCGCGGCTCGACCGAAAGACAGCGGCTCTCCGTCCAGGAAACCGAAAACGCCGGCCCGAGCGGGGTCCGGCGTTTTTTGCATCCAGTGCGCCCTGTCGGGCGCCACCCTCCCTACCGAGCCCGAAGATCGATCCCGAGGTAGGTACAGATCCTCTCTTCGAGGGCGGACACGTCGACCGTCGTGTTCTTGCACGGCCCATCGGGCAGCCCGATCGTCGTGCCGAGCACCGGGAGCCTGGAGGCGACGTCGTGCACGCCGCTGACGAGGTCACGTTCACAGGCCACGGCCACGACCGCCCGGGGCCGCACCTTGGCGATCATTTCCCGTGCATACCGACCGCGGGCGGCAACGAAGAGCGGCACGCCGTACCGAGATGAGAGCGCCATCGCCCCCTGCATGCTCTCCTTGTCCAGGCAGCGGGGCAGGAGTACCAGGAGCTCGTTTGGCCGGATCCCACCGGGCCGAGCACGTGCGGCGGCGAGTGCATTGTAGACCCGCAGCGCGGCGTTCCCGGCCCTGTCCCTCGAAATGCCGAACCAGCGGCCCGCCTTCTCGGCGATCGGCATGACTCGTGGCAACAGGCCTCGCTCGAGGAGGCGCGGCGGGAGGAGGTTGCGCCCCAGCCGGAGCGACAGCGCCAGGAGCGCCATCCACAGCGCCAAGCCCACGACCCCGACCGCGAGCACGGTCCAAAGGATACCGGGCAGGGCACCCCACAGCTCACCGAGCCGTGGCGCCATGAACCAGAGTGTCACTCCGAGGACCGCGGCCGCGACGCCGAACCACGCTCCGATCAGCCCGAAGAAGAGCCCGGGCGGCTCATGATAGATTCCGTCGTTCGGGACGGGGTTGCCGTCCCAGTCGTCCCACTCGTGTCCGAGGCGACGATCCGGCCGCAACTGGAGCAGTTGCGGTCCGGCCGGTTCACAACCTCGATGCGGATCCGCTTGGCGTGTGTCTTCCATGTGCGCCACGATATCTTATCGGTATCCGAGCGTCAAGCGATCCGGTCGCCGTGCCCCGGGCACGGCGGCCCCGTCTTCGAGAGTGTCATCGAGGCCAAAAGGCAGGAGAGGGGCGTAGAGCGCACAGAGGTGTACGACCGGCAGATCGGGCGATACCCTTCGGGATCATCGATGTGCTCGACCGGCGGCACGCTCCGGATCGAGGCCACCCAGACCGAGAAGCGGCGAGTGGCGAGCCGGTCGCGGCGTGCCTGGGATGTAGCGGCTCGGTTAGCGGGCGGTGGCCGGGTCACGCGGAAAGCACACCCTCACTCGCGTCCCACGGTCCGTCGGCAAGTACTCCACGGTACCGGCCAGGTCCCCGCGAACGAGTGCCTCGACGATCGACCGACCGCTGCCCACCACTTCGCCCTCCGGTGCGTCGGCCATGCCGATGCCGTCATCCACGATCTCGACCCGCACATCATCGTCGCCATCCGCGACACGGATGCGGACCGTCCCCGCGCGTCCGTCCGGGAACCCGTGCTCGAAGGCGTTCGTGATCAATTCGTTCAAAGCCAGGCCGAGGGCAAAACCCTGCCGCTCATTGAGCGGCGCGGCTTGTCCTTCGAACGCGATCTGCACCCGGCCATCGATGATCATCGAGTTACGCAGTCGGTGGGCAAGCTTTTCGGCGATCTCGCGCACCGGTACCGAGCGGAAGTTCTGGCGCCGGAGCGCCTCGAGCACCGTCAGGAAGGAGCGCAACCGGCTCTCGAGGCTCCACAGCGCCTCGGCAGAGGGGCGAGGCGGACGGCGATTCCGCTCCATCCCCACCAGCCCCATGATCACCGAGAGATTGTTGCGTACACGGTGATCGAGCTCGTTCAGCAACCGGCTCCGCTCGTCGGCATCCGAACGCGCCTTCTCGTAGAGCTGGTAGTTCTGGTTCGCGAGTTCGGCCAGCCGGTGGTTCATGCGCTGGAGGTCGCGCTCCGCACGGCGGACGCGCAGGCGCGATTCGATACGCGCCGTCAGCTCACGTGCCTGGAACGGCTTGGCGACGTAATCGTCGGCACCCGCCTCGAACGTCCGCACCACGTCCTCGGGCGTGGTGCGGGCGGTCACCATGATGATGGGCAGTAGCGGATCGTACTCTTGCTTCAACTCTCGGCAGATCGCCCAGCCGTCGCGTCCCGGCAGCATGGCATCGAGCAGTACCAGGTCGACGACGCCGATCCAGGAGAACGCCTCCTCGCCTCTGGCGACGGAAACCACATCGAAGCCCTGGGCCTCGAGGAGGTCGGTCAGAAGCTGCCGCGCATACAACTCGTCGTCCACGACCAGGATCGTGGCCGGCTCGTCGTCCCGGGCCTCGTTCGGAGCCTCATCGGACGGCGACCGGCCGGAGCGCTCACGTTCGGAATCCGACTCGAAACTCATCCGTCACTACCATTCGGCGCGCTGTACTCGGGGTGCATCCGTCGCCGCCCCGGGTCAGTCGCGTTGGAGCAGGGGCGCCGCCAGGAGGATCTTCTTGGCGAGGTCCACCATCGGGGTATTCTTGTCCTGACTCGTCTTCTGGAGGAAGCGATAGGCCTCGCGCTCGCTGAGCCCGCGTGTGTCCATGAGCAACCCCTTGGCTCGCTCGATGATCTTGCGTTCCTCCAGCTTGGTCTCGAGCTGGTCGCGCTGGCGCTTGGCATCGATCCAGTCTTCGAAGCGGGCGCGGGCCACCGAGATCGCCGGGCCGAGATCGTCGGGATCGACCGGCTTGACGAGATAGTGGAAGACCGGCGAACGTGTGGCTTCGTCGACGGTCCTGCCGTCACTGTAGGCGGAAAGGATGATGATCGGGATGGGCCGCTCCGCAGCGATCTGATGCGCCGCTTCCGGGCCGGTCATGTTCGGCATCCGGATGTCGAGGAACGCCAGATCGGGCTTCGCCTCGCGGGCCAGGTCGACGGCCTCACGGCCATTGGATGCGGTGGCGATGACCTGATGACCCAGCGTCTCGAGTTGGCTCGTCAACGCAAGGTTGTGCAACGCCTCGTCGTCGGCGATGAGGATGCGAAGCGACTCGGCCATGGGGCATGCTCCTTCTTGGAGTGGACGTGACAGACGTTGATTTGGAACGCTTGAGTGCGTTGTCTGCGCGCCAGGTGCCCCCACCAAACACAACGGGCGCACCTTCCCTGGTTTCGGGAGGCGCGCCGTGACCTCAATCCGCAGTATACCTGCCGAGCGGTGTACGCCTATCAATGTAGGCGCCGGCGGTGGCGACGCAAGGGGCATGGGTCCGTCGCGCCTCTCCGAGTCGACACCGGGTGGTGAGCGATGAATGAACCTGGCCCCTGTCTTGCACGTATATGACCATGATCCATGCGTTTGTGATACCGGCCACCATCGGGCGACCGCGCCCGGCCAGATGATGCAATCGATACTCCCGATCCTTCTCCTCGGTGCCAGTGCCCTGGCCCAGGAAGCGCCGGGCGCTGCGACGGCGCCGGTGGACTCTCCGGCCGTTGTGGTGCAGTCGCAGGCGGCCACATCGCCGCAGAGCCTGGCCCTGCCCCAGCCGATCGCTGCGCTCGGCGGGGATCTGAACCGGCTGATCGACAGCCCGGGACGGCCCGCCGATCGATGGAGAGTGATGGGCGTCGCGCGCGACCGGGGCGATACGATCTTCGCGCACCAGCCGGATCTGGCGCTGGCACCGGCCTCGAACATGAAGCTCTTCACCACGGCGGCGGCGCTCTACTATCTCGGTCCGAACTTCCGCTACGGGACGTATCTCCTGAGCGACGGACCGGTGCGCAACGGGGTCCTCCAGGGCGATCTGGTGGTCTACGGCACCGGTGATCCGACGCTCTCGGACCGCTTCTTCAACAGCAAGACGGCGGTTTGGGAGGCCTTCGCGGACTCGCTCGCCGCCCTAGGGGTACGCGAGATACAGGGCGACGTCGTCGGCGACGCCTCGTATTTCGACGACGACGGCGTGGGGCTCGGGTGGCAGCACAGCTACATGAACGCCGCCTACGCGGCGCCGGTCGGCGCGCTCTCGTTCAATGAGAACATCGTCACGCTGCGCATCACGCCGGGTGAGCAGCCGGGATGGCGCCCGACCATTCTGAAGGTACCCGGCGGCGAAGGCATCTCGATCGTAAACCTGGCGACGACCGTGGCCGGCGGCCGCACCTGGATCGCGGTCGATCGGGCGGCGTACGATGGCCCGATCGTCGTCCGCGGAAACATCGCGGCGGGCGGCTCGCCAGTCTGGCGTGCGGTCCCCGTGGCCGATCCCGCGCGCTACGCCGCAGCCGTCCTGCGCGAGGTCCTCGAACGGCGCGGCATCGTCGTGCGCGGGGGGATCCGCGCCGTACACGACCGGGCGAATTCTCCGGTGACCGGACGCACGACCTTCGCGCCGGCGTTCGATGAGGGCGCGGCCGTGTACGTCCTGGCCGCTCACCAGTCGCCGACGATGCAGGAGATCCTCTCGGTCGTCAACAAGAAGAGCCACAACCTCTACGCCGAGGCGGTGCTGCGTACGGTGGGAAGGGTGGCGCTCGGAGACGGGAGCGCACACGGCGGCGCGCGTGCGGTCACGAACCTCCTGGCCACCGAGTTCGATACGACGGCGCTGGCACTTCAGATGTACGACGGCTCCGGCCTCTCGGTGCTGAACCGCGTCAGCGCCCGCACGATGACGGACCTGCTCGCGTTCATGGCCCGCTCGCCCGTCTGGGCAAGCTACTGGGCCACGCTCCCCGAGGCCGGTGATCCGGGCGGGCTGAGACGCATGCACCAGACGCAGGCCGCGGGAAACCTGAGAGCGAAGACCGGGACGATCAACTACGTATCCGCACTCTCGGGCTACGTCCGGGCAGCGAACGGCGAGCGACTGGCCTTCAGCATCATCAGCAACAACGTGCCCTCGACGTGGAGGGCGAAGCGTGTCGAGGACGCGATCGGCATCCGTCTCGCGCGTTTCGACCGGCCCTTCCCTGGAGCCGGTGCATCGACGCCGGCTCCGGGCGCCGTATCGACGTTGACACCCGGTGCCACGACCGCGCCGGACTCGGCGGCACCAGTCTCGCCCGTGGTGGCGTGGCCCAGCGAGCCGGCGATACCGGGTCAGCGCAATTCACACGTGATTCGTCAGGGAGACACGCTGGAGCGGATCGCCAAGGAGTACGGCACGACGGTGCGCGCGCTGCGCGAGGCGAATCCCGGCGTCAATCCACGGCGCCTGCTTCCCGGGATGCGGCTTCGGCTGCCCTGATCAGTCGGGCAGGACGCGTCGCACGGTGGTCAAGATCGAGCGGAGCGCCCGCTCGATCTCGAGCCCGCCGAGGAGGTCGTTCTCGGCGACACCGCCGTTCGAGAGCGCCGAGTGGATGATGCGGCTGCCGCCCAGGGAGATCGCCACGTGAGTGATCCGCTCCGGGCGCTCGGAAAAGAAGAGCAAGTCACCGGGGCGCAGTTCCTCGAAGGACTCCGACCATTCGACCTCGGCTCCGACTCGGGCCTGCTGGTCGGAGTCACGCGGCAGCGCGACACCGTGCATCCACAGCACCGCCTGAACGAAGCCGGAGCAATCCGCACCCGCAGTCGTGACCCCACCCCAGAGATAGGGCGTGCCGGCCCAGCGCCGCGCGGTCCGCACCGCACTTTCGCCACGGGGCGGGAACCAGTCTACGAGCCGGTCTGCCTCGATCAACTCGCCCGTATCGAGTTCGCCGACGCGTCCGTCCGGGAGACGGAACCGTCTCGGCTCGTGCCGGATCACGCGTGCGCCCCAGGGAAGGCGCACCAGGTGTCGCCCGGCATCGTCTACCAGTTCGGCACCG
>CALKIP010000063.1 GCA_937995995.1 uncultured bacterium | reverse complement strand
CGTTGGTCGCGGCGATCACGCGCACATCGACCTTCCGGGTTCGCCCGGAGCCGACCCGCTGCAGCTCGCCGGTCTGGAGCACGCGCAGCAGCTTGGCCTGCTGGCTGTGCGGCATGTTGCCGATCTCGTCGAGGAAGAGCGTGCCCTGGTCGGCCAGCTCGAAGTAGCCGACGCGGTCGGTCTTGGCGTCGGTGAAGGCGCCCTTCACGTGGCCGAAGAGCTCGGACTCGAAGACGCCCTCGCTGAGCCCGCCGGCGTTGACGGTGACGAGCGAGCGCTGGGCGCGCGGCGAGGCGGCGTGGAGCCAGCGGGCGACGACTTCCTTCCCCGTGCCGTGCTCGCCGGTGATCAGGACGTTCGCATCCGACGGGCCGATCCGCTCCATGATCTCGAGGATCGGCTCCATCGCCCGGGACTGCGCGATCATCTCCGGCAGCCCGTCGCGGCGGAGCATGCGGTTCTCGCTCTCGAGCCGCTCCGTGCGACGAAGCGCGCGCCCCAACTCGACCTGCGTTCGCAGGATCGAGACGAGGCGCTGATTGTCCCACGGCTTCTCCACGTAGTCGCCCGCGCCGCGGCGCATCGCCTCGACCGCGCTCTCCACGCTCCCCCACGCCGTCATCACGACCACGGGCAACTTGGCATCGTTCGAGCGCAGCACGCTGATCAGGTTCAGCCCCTCGCGGCCCGATGTCGTGTCCCGCGTGTAGTTCAGGTCGATCAGGACCGCGTCGAAGTCCCGCTCCTCGACCGCCTGGATCACGCCGGCCGGCGAGCTCTGCGTCTCGACCTCGAAGCCTTCCCCCTTGAGGAGGAGCTTCAGCGCTTCGAGGATGTCCGCCTGATCGTCGGCGACGAGGATGCGGGGAGTGTCTTTCGTCATGGGCTCCACTTCGGATTGGGGTCAGGTCCCCGGGTACATCACCTGGGCGACCGGCGCCAGTAGCGCGACGATCGTCGCCAGGTACACGCTGCTCACCACGAGAGCGCCGAGCGTCGCACGCAGATAGCCGGTTCGATCGATCTTCCGCAACATGATGTCCTCCCTGGGTCGGTGTGCAAGGTTCTCGTGAACTCGACCTCGGGAAGAGGGAAGTTGCGTGCCAGGTGCTCCCAAACCTGCAAATAAGTCTGGGGCCCAAACTTACGCCACCATCACCCTAACCGGAAGGGGAGCGGAACTGTCCGGATCCGGGACGGCGGATGTCACATCGGGGATCCCGGGGCGTCGCTCACCGGAAGCAGAGTCTGTGCGCGCCCCCTAGCCCCCCGCACACGCCCCCGCGCGCTCGAGCATCATTGCACGCTCGCGCTCGTTCTTCGTGAGCTCGGCCGCGCGTTCGAACTCGGTGCGCGCCTCTTCGAGGCGGCCGAGCTGGAAGAGGAGATCGCCGCGGACGGCGGGGAGGAGGTGGTAGCCCTTCAACGCATCGTCCTCGATCAGCGCGTCCACCGCCTCGAGCCCCGCTTCCGGTCCGAACGCCCGTGAGAGTGCGACGGCGCGGTTCAGTTCGACGACGGGTGAGGGCGCGATCTGGGCGAGTGCATCGTAGAGCGCGGCGATACGCGCCCAGTCCGTTTCCTCGGGAGTCCGCGCCGTGGCGTGGCAGGCGGCGATCGCCGCCTGGAGCGCGTACGGCCCGAGCGACCCGCCGAGCGCCATCGCCCGGTCCAGCGCCTCGAGGCCACGGTGGATGAGGAGCCAGTCCCAGCGCGAGCGGTCCTGGTCCATGAGCAGGATCGGCTCGCCCGACGGGCCGACCCGTGCACGCAGCCGCGACGCCTGAAACTCCATGAGCGCAACCAGGCCGTGCACCTCGGGCTCGTCCGGTGCGAGCCCGGCCAGGATGCGGCCGAGGCGGAGCGCGTCCTCGCAGAGCGCCGGTCGCACCCAGTCGTCGCCCGCGGTGGCGGAGTACCCTTCGTTGAAGACGAGGTAGACGACTTCGAGGACCGACGCCAGCCGCTCCGCGAGCGCCTCGCCCCTCGGAACCTCGAAGGGAACGCGCGCCTCGCGGAGCGTGCGCTTGGCCCGGACGATCCGCTGCTGCAGCGTCGAGACCGGGACCAGGAAGGCGCGTGCGATCTCTTCCGTGGTGAGCCCGCCCAGCATGCGCAGCGTGAGCGCGACGCGTGCCTCGGTCGAGAGGACCGGGTGGCAGCAGATGAACATCAGCCGCAGCAGGTCGTCGCCGACGGGGTCGTCGATCGCCGCATCGATGTCGGTATCCGCCATCTCCCGATCCACCTCGAGCTCTCGGCCGAGTTCCTCGTGCTTGCGCTCGAGGCGCTGGCCCCGGCGCAGGTGATCGATTGCGCGTCGCTTGGCCGCCGTCATGAGCCAGGCGCCCGGCCGGTCCGGCAACCCGGCCTTCGGCCACTTCTCGAGCGCCGTGACGAGGGCGTCCTGCGCCAGGTCCTCGGCCACGCCGACGTCGCCCACCATGCGGGTGAGCGCCGCGATGATCCGGGCGGACTCGATGCGCCAGACCGCTTCGATCGTGCGGTGCGTTTCCGTTACGGTCATTCAGCGTCGAACGTGGTGAAAGGGGCCGGACCTCAGGTGCGAAGCGCGTCGGCGGCCCTCACGCGCTGTACAGCATCTCGAATGCTCACGCACTATACGCCTTTTCGAGTGCCGCGATGTCGATCTTCACCATCTTCAGGAGCACATCCGTGACTCGCTTCGAGCGAGCGCGATCGTCGTCTACCATCATCCGATCCAGGATAGCCGGTACGATCTGCCAACGCAGGCCGAACCGGTCGATGAGCCAGCCGCACGCCTGCTCCTTGCCGCCGCCTTCGAGGAGCGCGTTCCAGTAGCGATCCAGCTCCTCCTGGTCGTCGCAGACGACGACCATCGAGATGGCGTCGTTGAACGCGTGGTGCGGTCCCGCGCTGATCGCCTGGAAGCGCTGACCGAACAAGGTGAAGTCGACGACCTTCACCGTACCCGCCGGCCCACTCGGAGATTCGCTCATGAGCGGCGTGACCCGGTCGACCCGCGAGCGCGGGAAGATCGACGCGTAGAACCGGGCCGCCTCCTCGGCCTCGCTCGTGTACCAGATGTGCGGGAAGATCTTTGCCTTGGCCATGCTGCGTCTCCTTGGGTTGTTGTTGGTCGGCTGCTCCGGGGTCACCGAGTCGACTCTACCGTCCCACGCATGAGTCCGTGCCTTACGCCACCACGGGCTCGCGGCACGTCGGGACCGCCCGGGGCCGTGCGTCAGTCGCGCGCCCCGAGCAGTACACGGCGCAGTGCATCGATCCGCAGCGCCAGCCCCAGCCAGATCAGCACCCCGACGTACACAGGGAAGAGCGTGTGGCTGAAGAGTGGGTTGAGCACACGAACGTGCGTCGCCACGGCGCCGCCCAGATAACCGGTCAGCAGGATCGCGCCGAGCACTGAGGTGCGCGGGATCACGTAGAGCACGGTACAGGCGAGGAGCACGAGCCCGATCGTGGTGACCGTGCTCTCGGGGTAGCCGAGCTGGATGGTGCCCTCGATGGCCGGCTGGGCGCGCAGCACCTTGGCGACGGCGTCGAAGAGCAGGAAGAGGACCGCGAGTACGGTCAGCACCGGGCCGGTCCAGCGCTTCGCTCCGGAGGCGGCGCCGATTCCCGCGCGGTCGCGCTCCACGATGGCTTCCGCCCTCGTCATTCGTGCTCCATTCGTGGCGGTCGAGACACCGGATGCCCGGTTCTCCCGGGTTTCGATCTGCGTTTACGAATCGGTCGTGGACACCGTCGCACCTCTTGGGATCAGAGTCACCGGGTGGCCCCAGCCACCCGCCAGCTGCGCGGACGCTTCCGCGCTCCATCGATGCAACGAACGACGTGCTCCGAAATCGACACCGGCCGAATCGTCCGCAACCGTGCGTGCACACCTACGCGTGCACCTGTCTGTGCCCGAACATCCATGACACGCCTGCCACGCCGGTCCCGGAAGAACCGGGCGCGGGCAGGCGTACGCGTACGCGTAAGTGTGGAAAGCCGCCGGGCGAGCAGACCGGTTGAGTGCACGCGCTCCTCAGCGTTCCCTGTGGTACAGCCGAAACGCGATGGGCGCGAAGACGGCCGTGATCGCCGCGGTTGCGACGAGCACCCACCCCACCGCCCCCGCCGCCGCCTCCCCGTGCATCAGCGCACGCGACGCCGTCACGAGGTGCGTGATGGGGTTGATCGCGACGAAGGCCTGAAGCCAGCCGGGCATCGTCGCCGGGTCGACGAAGGCGTTGCTCATGAAGGTGAGCGGAAAGAGCAGGAAGCTCGACGTCATGACCGACTCGGGCCGCTTCGCGATCAGGCCGACCATGACCCAGATCCACGAGACGGCGAACGAGAAGACGAGGATGAGGATGAAGGCCAGGAGCACGCCGAGAAGGCCGGCCCCGGGACGAAAACCCAGGACGAGCCCGAGGCCGAGGACGACGAGCCCGGAAAGTGAGTAGCGCAGCAAATCGCCGAGAAGCGCACCGATCAGCGGAGCCGGCTGCCAGATCGGGAGCGAGCGGAAGCGGTCGAAGAGCCCCTTGTCGATGTCGGTATTGAGACCGACACCCGTGTAGACCGTGACGAAGACGACCGACTGGATCAGGATCCCCGGCAGCAGGAACTGGATGTACTCGCGCGGCGAGCCGGCGAGTGCGCCACCGAAGAGGAAGGTGAAGAGCAGCGTCGTCGTCAACGGAAAGACGGTCGCGTCGAAGAGCTGGAACGGCACGTGCTTGATCTTGAGGAGCGCGCGCCACCCCATGGTAATCGAAGCCGACAGCGCACTCGGTGCCGGCGGCCGACGCGTGGTCGACAGCACGCCGCTCAAGCTGCTCGACGTGCCGGGCGTTCCTCGTACCGCGGCCGCGTTCGATGACGCAGCGGGTCTCATGCATCCACCTCCCCTGATGCATCCCGCTCCTCGGCCGCTCGACCGGTCAGTGCGAAGAAGACCTCGTCCAGACTGGGCTGACCCAGCGTGACCTCTGCGACGCCGATGCCGGCCCGCGCCAGCGCGGAGAGTGCGGTGCCCACGAGGCGGTCGTCGGCGACGCTCGCCGTGAGGACGGCCGGCTCGCTCCCGTTGTGGACGTCGGGACCGAGCAGTTCGCGGAGCAGCGACTCCGCCTCCGCCGTCCGGTCCGCCGACCGGATCCTGACGCGCAGCGTGCTCCCGCCTACCGACCGTTTCAGGTCGCTGCTCGTGCCCTCGGCGATCACCCGCCCATTGTCGATCACCGCCAGCCGCTCGGCGAGCTTGTCGGCCTCTTCGAGGTACTGCGTGGTGAGGAGGACGGTCGTCCCCTCCGCGGCGATCGCGCGCACGATGTCCCAGACCTGGTTGCGGCTGCGCGGGTCGAGCCCCGTCGTCGGCTCGTCGAGGAAGAGGAGCTCGGGCGTCACGACGAGGCTCGCCGCGATGTCGAGCCGGCGCCGCATCCCACCCGAGTACGTCTTGACTCGCCGGCGTGCGGCCTCCGCCAGCTCGAACGCCTCGAGCAGCTCCGTCGCCCGGGCCCGTGCATCACGCCACGACAGCCCCTGCAGCCGCGCGATCAGCACCAGGTTCTCGCGGCCGGTCAGGTCCTCGTCGACCGAGGCGAACTGTCCCGTCAGACTCACCTTCGCACGCACCGCCGCCGCCTCGCGGACGACGTCGTGGCCGAGGACGCGAGCCGTGCCTCCGTCCGGACGCAGGAGCGTGGCGAGCACGCGGATCGTCGTCGTCTTCCCCGCGCCGTTCGGGCCGAGAAGCCCGTAGACCGTGCCGCGGCGGATCGTCAGGTCGATGCCGTCGACTGCGCGGGTCTCGCCGAAGCACTTGACGAGACCCCGGACTTCCACGGCTGGCAAGTCCGCCGGATCCGAGGCGGCCACGACATCGACTCGCTCGATTTCATCGGACTCACCCGCGGCTCGGCCCCGCCCCGTACGACCGAGTCCGCCGACCGGCGCGCTCGGTGTTTCGCTTCCACTTTCCTTCATGTCCCCCATCCACAACCCGACCGGGCCGATCTCCGTTCGAAAGTCACTCATGCCGCACCGGGTACGCTGCGAAGTCCACGACGACGTTCGGCGCCGGCAGTTCGTTGCGGCGCAGCGTACGGATCGAGTCGTCGACGGGTGTCCACGGCGCGTTGCCGAACGCGTCGAAATCATCGTATCGGCCGAGGAGCTGAAAACGCTCGAGAACGAACGGCACGCCCTCGGCGCCGAGCGGAGAGTTTGCATCGGCAACGTGGAAGTGCAGGTGCGGTCCGGTCGTGTGCCCGGTGTATCCGACCGCTCCGATCACCTGACCGCGCCGGACGCGCTCTCCCGGCTCGACACGGACGCTGCCGGGCGCGAGGTGCTCGTAGAAGACGTAGCGTCCGACGCCGATCTCCAGTGCGACGTAGTTCCCGGTCGCATCCTCGAGAGGGTGATCCGGATGGCCGGCCATCGTCGGACTTTCCAGGACATCGTCGCGCACGGCCACGACCACACCGTCGGCCACCGCCAATACCTCCTCGCCGTAGCCGTGCCAATTGCCGATCTCGTCGACGTCGCCACGTGCCACTCGGCCTTCGGCGTCCAGTTTGATCCAGTCGACGGCGAAGCGGCCGGGGATCCGTGCTCGCCCATCGACTGCGTAGACGACGCGGCGATGGCCACGCTCCCACGATGGATCGTAGACCGCTGCCCACGGTCCGCCACGCACCGGCGCTCCCAGGACCACCGGTGGCTCCAATCCCACGGACACGCGGGCGCCGGTCACGATGGCCGGTGACTCCGCGTCCTCTCCGATCCCGTGGTACGCAATGCGGTGCTCGATCTCTCCGGGCGTGCGGCCGTCGCTCAGGGCCAGTTCCATGTAGACTACGCCTTGGATCCCTGGCGCGATCACCCGTGAAATCGCGCCGTCGAAGGATCGCCCCGGCACCCTCAGACGGGGCTCCAGTTCGTCACCATCCACACGGGCGATAACGCCCCCGTCCTCCGCGTCGACGACATCGATGGAGCGCAGAGTCAACGGCACCTCCCCGACGCCGGCGAGCCACAACTCGTAGACCAGCGTCGGCGTGCCCGCGACGGTCACCGGTGTCGGCGGCACGGGCACTCTGATGTCGAAAGACTGCCGCACAGGCGTCGCCTGTGCCCTCAGCTCCGATGCGTCCGTGGCGATTCCCGAGGCGATCAGAGCCGCTGCAACCGCCGCTGCACCGAAGCCCGTCGGACACACGCGACATCGGCGCCCCGAACATCGCGGGACGTTTCGCCGTGGTACGGAAGCGTGCACAGGTAGGATCATGGTCGAAGATTCAGGCGGGTGACGCGGCGCGTCAGTTCCCGGACCGCTCCACCGTCGGCGTCGCCCTTGCAAGGCACCGCCGGCCGATCACACAATACGTACGGATGGAACGCGCTCACTCACCCGATCGAGACGAGGAAGTCATGGATACCGCGTCGTCCACCTATCTCCT
>CALKIP010000062.1 GCA_937995995.1 uncultured bacterium | reverse complement strand
GATCTCACGGACGTGCCGGATGTGCGTGCCGGTGATGTGGCCACGCTGATCGGGCGCGACGGCGACGAGGAGATCACGCTGCAGGAGGTGGCCGAGTTGGCGGACACCATCGGCTACGAGATCCTGACCGGGCTGACGCCCAGACTGCCGCGAGTGGAGCGAGAGGATGAAGCCGAAGGATGAGCTGATCCGGGCCGCGCAGACGGCCCGGTCCCGTGCATACGCGCCGTATTCCGATTTTCGGGTCGGATGCGCACTCGAGGCGGAGGACGGCGAGATCTTCCTCGGCTGCAACATCGAGAACTTCTCGTACCCGGCCACGATCTGCGCCGAACGCGTCGCGCTCGGCACGGCCATTGCCGCTGGACGGCGCGGCTTCCGGCGCCTCGTCCTGACGAGCGATGCGCCCGAGCCGGTCACGCCGTGTGGGCTCTGCCGGCAGGTGCTGGCAGAATTCGCGCCGGAGCTGGAAATCATCTCCATCGGTGCGGAGCGCGGGGAGTCGAGCTGGTCGCTCTCCGAACTCCTGCCCGTGATGTTTCGAACCCCTACGGGCGCGGCCGCCGGACACGGCGGATCAGATGAAGGGTAGCGGATGCTGAAACGTTTGACATTCCTGGGGCTCGCGGTCGTCGCGCTGGCCGGCTGTGCCGACGAAAATCCGGTCGGCATCGGCGACCTGGTGCCGGACGACGCGGTGCGCACCTACGAGGTCATCCTCGACGCCTCGGACTTCTTGACGGCGGAGACCGTCATCGAGGGCTTCGCCCGGCCCTCGGCGCACGATTACACGATCGTGGCCGAGGACGCGGGCGGCGTTCTGGACGCACACGCGCTGGTCCGGTTCCGACCGTGGACGGTGGCGTACGTCGATTCGGCGGGCGCGTCGCGATCGGACCCGGAGCCCACGCTGATCAGTGGCCAGATCGTCGCTCGGCTCGATTCGGCGCTTGCGCGGCCGACGGAGGCGGTCACCCTCGCGCTTTACCGCACTGCGGAGTCGTGGGACGCGAACACCGCCTCGTGGCAGTTCCGAGTGGACACGACCGGGGTACGCGAGCCGTGGACGGACCCGGGCGGCACGCCCGGCCCGCTCGTGAGCACGGCCACACTCGAGCCCGGTGCGGACTCACTCGTCTTCGCGGTCGACTCGGCCACCCTCGCGGCGTGGGCCGACACCACGGACTTCTCGCGAGGCGCGCTGATCACGAGCCAGACGCCCGGCGCACGCGTCCGCCTCGACGACTTCCTGCTGCGTTTCGAAGCTCGTCCTTCGGCGCGGCCGGACACCGTCGTCACGGATTCGGCGACGGTCCTGGCGTCCACCTTCGTCTACGATCCACCCGCCGAGGCCGAAGGCCGACTCCTCGCCGGCGGACCCCGGGGCTGGCGGACGTACGTCACGCTCCTCGAGCGGCTCGATACGGTCCAGGTGACCGTACCGTGTGATTCGGATCCGGCGGGGTGCGGCTACCGCCTCGGCGACGTGGCCATCAACTACGCCGCGCTGCAGCTCCAGCCGGTCGCGCCGCCGGCAGGTTACGCACCGGCCGACTCGCTGATCATATACGTCCGGAGCGTAATGGGCGGTGGCGAGATTCCGCTGCCGCGTGCACCGGTCAGCAATTCCGTCGTCGGCTCGGCGACGATCGCGCCCGACGTCCTCGCCGGCGGCGACGTGGATCCGGTCGATCTACCGATCACCCAGGCCGTCCGTATCCTGACCCAGGACGGTTCGAGTGATGGGGAGGCGGGCGTGCGCAATCCATCGATCGCGCTGTTCGGTGGGCTGGCAGCGGGTGCCACCGGGACGGACGTCGACGAGGGCGCCAACTTCGGCATCGCCGCGTTCGGGGCGTCCACGGCCGGCGCCGCGGCGCCACGGCTCCGTCTCATCTTCTCCGTGGTCAACGAAGGGCAGGTCCGATGAATCGCAGTATCGCGCTCGCCTTGATGCTCGTGCTCGGCGGCGCCCACATCGCCTCCGCGCAGTCGGTCTTCTCGAGTCGCGGGCTCGGTGTGCCGGTCACGCCCGTCGACGCCCGTGCCCGGGCGCTCGGCGGCCTCGGCCTGGCGCTCAGCAACCAGAACCCCTCGCTCATCAACCCGGCCGAGGCGGCGACCTACGGCTTCCGCGGACTGACCGCGGCACTGCAGTCGTCGAGCAACGCAATCGGCTATGATGGCGCGGAAGCCGACGCGGGTGCGAACCGTTTCCCGCTCCTTCGCTTCGTCTATCCGACGGGTGGGCGTCTCGTCATCAGCGCAGGCTACGGCGGCTTCCTCGACCAGACGTGGTCGGCCTTCTCCGAACGGACCGACGTGATCGGCGGAGAGACCGTCGCCGTGCGTGACGCGATCGACTCTTCCGGCGGCATCGCACAGATCCAGGTCGGCGCCGCCTACTCGCTCGCCCCGGGCTTCGCCATCGGCGTGGCCGGCGGCCTCTACACGGGCGAGCTCCGACGCACCATCACCCGGACCTTCCCGGATGGCGACTTCACCGGCGGTACCGGGTTCCAGGAAGAGCGGTCATGGACGCAGCGAGCGCCGTTCGCCACCGCGGGCGTCCTCTGGGATCCGGCTCCCATCCTCCGCGTCGGCGGGAGCGTCACCTGGGCCGGAACGCTGAAGGCCGATGCCCGGACGGCGAGGACCGAGGACTTCGACGTCGACCTCCCGCTCCAGGTGGCCGGCGGAGTGAGCGCCGTCCTCGCGCCGCGGCTCCTCGGCACCTTCTCCGGCCGCTGGTCCGGTTGGAGCAGCGCGGCAGATGCCTTCGGCGCCGATGCCGCGCCCGTCGACACCTGGGAGCTCGGTGGCGGGATCGAATGGGAAGGCATGACCTTCGGCAACCGCTCCATGCCGCTTCGACTCGGCTATCATTACGAGCAGTACCCGTTCCAGGTGGACGGCGTCACGCCCACCGAGAGCGCCTTCTCGGTCGGTACGGGGCTGACGGTCGGCATCTCGCAGGCCGGCACGCTCGCCTCCTTCGATGCCGCCGTCGAGCGCGGCTCGCGGGACGCCAAGGGCACGGGCCTGGCCGAGGACTTCTGGCGAGTCACCTTCTCCCTCGGCGTCTCCGGCCTGTGATCCTTCCACGGATTGCGGGGTAGAGCAGCGAGTTTCCAGAATCTGTCGCAAATGCGCATGGACACGCGCCGGACTATGACACAGCATACCCGAGAGCCGAAGAAGAAGGCGTACGTCGAGACCTACGGCTGCCAGATGAACATCAGCGATGGCGAGCTGATGCAGGGCATCCTGGCCGCCCACGGCTACGACCTCGCCGCCACGCCCGACGAGGCCGACGTCGTCCTGGTCAATACCTGTGCGATCCGCGAGCACGCCGAAAAGCGCGTCCTCGGCCGGGTGTCGCAGCTCAACAAGCTCAAGGGCGAGCGCCCCGATCTGGTGATCGGCGTGACCGGCTGCATGGCGCAGCGGATGGGCGAGTCGCTCCTCGAGCAGGCGCCGTACGTCGACCTGGTCATGGGGCCCGACGGCTACCGCCGCCTGCCGGAGGCGCTCGCCGCGGTCCGGAACCCCGAGATCGCCGTGCCCTCGGCCGACGCCGCCGCGGAAGACACACGGCGTGAGGCGTCATCCGCCGTGGCGACGAGTGGGACCCGGCGCAAGCGCACGCTCCCGGTCCTCGGCGCCGTCTCCAGCGGGACCGCGCCGCAGAAGACCGCGGATGGCCGGCTCGCCGTGCTGGACTTCGCCGACCACGAGAACTACGAGGGGATCGAAGTCCGACGCACCTCGCGCGTCTCGGCGTGGGTACCGATCCAGCGCGGCTGCGACCACCGCTGCACGTACTGCATCGTGCCGTACGTGCGGGGACCCGAGAAGAACCGCGATCCCGAGATGATCCTGGACGAGGTGAGGAACATCGTCGCCCAGGGGATCCCGGAGGTCACGCTCCTCGGGCAGACCGTGAACTCGTACCGTCATGGCGACTGGGATTTCCCCCGGCTGCTGCGTGCCGTGGCGCGGGTCGACGGCCTGCGCCGCGTCCGCTTCACGTCGCCGCACCCGAACGACTTCACGCCCGCGCTGGCGGAGGTCATGGCCGAAGAGCCGACCGTCTGCAAGCAGCTCCACCTGCCGGTGCAGGCCGGGCACAACCGCACGCTCAAGCGGATGCTGCGGCGCTACACCGTCGAGACCTTCCTGGAGAAGGTCCGCCTGGCGCGTGAAGTGGTCCCGGGCATCGCGCTCTCGACGGACGTCATCGTGGCCTTCCCCGGCGAAACCGAAGAGGAGTACGAGGCCACCCTCGATCTTCTGCGCGAGGTCCGCTTCGACGACGCCTACCTCTACAAGTACTCGGCGCGCGACGGCACGCCGGCCACCCGGCTGCCCCAGGACCAGTTCCTCCCCGAGGAGGTGGCCCAGGCCCGCCTTGCGCGGGTCATCGAGGTGCAGCGCGCCATCCAGGCCGAGATCAACCGATCGGAAGTCGGCCGGATCGAAGAGGTCCTGGTCGAGCGCGTGGCCAAGAGCGAGGGCGACGTCCTCGGCCGCACCGACGGCAACAAGGTCGTTGCGTTCCCGGGCGATCCCTCGCTCATCGGCAGCTTCCTCGAGGTTCGCCTCACCGCCACGACCGGCGCCACCTTCATCGGCGTGCCGGTGGACGACGAGGCACGCGTCCACGTGGCCTGAGACTGGGAAAACCGCCCGGGTCGAGACCGGGACGGTCACCCTGCGGGGGTCCGGGCCGGCCACACGGCCTGACGCCGGATCGGGGGCGTGATTATGCTCCGCCCCCTGACCCGGGCCACTCTCCTCTTCGCGACGGCGCTGCTCCTGGGACTCCGGGCGGCGCCGTTCGACATCTCCGGCTTTCTCCCCCTCGCACTCGGCGGCGTGTGCGTGCTACTCGCGCCGGCGCTGCTGCAGCGCTCGGGGCGTGTGGCGGTATCGCAGTCTTCGACCACGACCCGACACCCGCGCCGTTCCGCCGTTCCGGCGTTCCTCCTCGTGACGGGAGCCGGTTATCTGCTGGGCGCCGTGACTGCCGCGGAGACCCGGGACCACTGTCTCGTGCACCTCCCCGATGGCGCATCGCTACGGGCGCACGGGCACCTTGCCGCACTACCGGACCCCGATGGTGCGGTGGTCCTCAGCGTGCGCCAAATGGCGCTGAGCGGGAAGGAAGCCGCATGTGAGGGCGCCGTCCGGGCGTACGGCACGGTGGAGCGGTGGGCAGGCGCGGTCGGTGGAAGCGAGGTGGCGGTGTGGGGGCGCTGGCTCGTCACTCCGCCGAGAGGGGCGTGGCCGCGCCGCCCGGAATGGTCCGGGTACATCGTCGTCGACTCGGTCCGGATCGAGGGTGCGCCCTCGCTCGTCCGGCATCCCGGAGCGGTGCTGCGGGGGCGGGCTCAGCACACCGTCCGCACCCTCTTCGCCCGCCACGCCGGTCTGGTCGAAGGGCTGCTCCTGGCTCAGCGCGGTGGGATCGATCCCGCCGTCCGAGAGCGCTTCACGCAGTCCGGGCTCGCCCACCTCCTCGCGATTTCGGGACTGCACGTCGGGATCATGGCCGGTGTGCTTCTCCTGGCCGGGCGCATCGTGCGCGCAAGTGCGCGTGCGTCCAGCCTCGCGGCCGTCGGCGGAACCATCGCTTACGTCATCTTCCTCGGCGCGCCACACGCCGCCTCGCGCGCCGCGCTTCAACTCGGCCTGATGATCTCGGCCCGCCTGTTACAGCGTCCATCGGATCGCTTCTCACCCCTCGCCGCCGCGGGCCTCGTCCTCCTCGCCGTCGACCCGCTGGCGATCCTGGATGCCGGGTTCCAGCTCAGCTTCGCCGGTACGGCAGGTGTCATCGCTCTCCGGAGCCGACTCATGGAGGCGCTCCCCTTCGGCCGCATCCGCTTCCTCCAGGACAGCCTGGCCACCAGCATCGCCGCGACGGCAGCGACGGCACCGCTCACCGCGCTCCACTTCAACAGCATCGCGCCGGTCGGGATCGCATCGAACCTGGCCGCCATCCCCCTGATCGGCGCTGCCGTGCCCGCCGTGGCGGTCGCTCTCGGCGTCGGCACCATCTGGCCCGCAGCCGGCGCGTTCCTGGCCGCCGGCGCGGAGCTCATCCTCGACGCCGTCGACCGGATCGCCGCACTCGCCGCGTCGGTCCCGGGCGGCAGCCTCCTCGTTCCCCGCGACGCCGTCCTCGCGTGGGCACTTGCCGCCTTCGCAACCGCAGTCATGGCAGGGTGGTTGGGGCGGGTGGCATCCGATGCATCGGGTGGACGGAGAACGCCGGAGATGACCGGTGCACCGGTGAACGGCCGGAAGGGGGGCGGTACACGTCCTGGAGCGGTCCAGGGAGTTCGTCTCGATCCGAGCCCGGGCATGCGCCCATTCGTTCGCCGTATCACCGCGGCCTCGGTCGGCTTGGCGCTGGTCGTGGCCTGGCCCGCCGTGGCGTGGCACTCGGATTCCGGCGTACTCGAGATCCACGCGATCGATGTGGGTCAGGGCGATGCACTCGCCATACGCTCGCCCGCCGGGCGCTGGGTCCTCGTGGATGCAGGGCCGCGCACCCAGACCTTCGACGCCGGACGCGCCCGAGTGGTGCCATTTTTGCTACGCCACGGCGTTCGACGCCTCGAGGCGATGATTTTGACGCACCCCGACGCGGATCACATCGGTGGCGCACCGTCCGTCCTCGATGCGATCGAGGTCGGCGCCATCGTGGATCCGGGCCTCGCGGCCGGTAAATCGCTCTTCCTAAACCTGCTGTCCGATGTCGAACGTCGAGACGTGCCCTGGATCGCTGCACGCGCCGATCACAGCGTCGAGATCGATGGGATGGTGTTGCGATTTCTTTACCCGGACGAGTCTTCGCTTGACGAGGACGTGACCTCCAATCAAGTTTCCGTCGCGTTCCGGCTGGAGTACGGCAATTTCGGCGCTCTCTTCCTCGGCGATCTGCCCGCGGAGGTCGAGCGAAGGCTCGCCGCAGAGCGACCGGCGCAGTTGCAGGCCGAACTCCTGAAGGTGGCGCACCATGGCAGTGCGACCTCCACGTCCGACGAACTTTTGGCGGCTACGGAACCGAAGTACGCGGTGATCTCCGTCGGCCGCCACAACCGCTATCGGCACCCGAACCCGGCCGTCCTGGACCGCCTTGAACGCCAGGGCGTCCAGGTGCTGCGCACCGATCGGGACGGCGCGATCCGGGTGCGCGTCGGACAGGATGGACGCCTGGCTATTTCGACGGCGCGATGATCGACGTCGTGATCCGCGCCCTCGTCCGGGAGCCTGCCGACGTGCCGGAACCCGTGCCGCCCGGCGTCGCCGTACGGCGCGGACGCTGGATCCCGCGGCTCGGTGGCCTGCTGGCACGCATGGGACGGCCGGCCGCCGCGGTGACGCTCGGACGGACGATCGTCGTCCATCCGGACGTTGAATTGACACGACGATTGCTGCGCCACGAGATGGCGCATGTGAAACAGTGGCAGCGCAACCCCGTCGGGTTTCCCTTCCGGTACGTCTGGAATCACTTCCGGTACGGCTACCGGGACAACCCGTACGAGGTCGAAGCCCGCAACGCAGAATAGCCCGAACCCCGGGGGAGGGTAGTCATGAGCAGTTCGGTGATCACGATCGAGCGCCACATCATCGACCAGGAGCGGAAGCACCCGGAAGCGACCGGCGCGTTCAGCAACATTCTCTACGACATCGCGCTCGCGGCCAAGATGATCTCCCGCGACGTCAACATGGCGGGGCTGATCGACATCCTCGGCGCGACCGGCCGGACCAACGTGCACGGCGAGGGTGTGAAGAAGCTGGACGAGCACGCCAACGAGGTCATCTTCAAGGCGCTCGACCACGGTGGCCAACTCTGCTGCATGGCCTCCGAGGAAGAGGAGGACATCCTCCCGATCCCGGAGCAGTTCCCCTGCGGCAACTACGTCCTCCTCTACGACCCGCTCGACGGCTCCTCGAACATCGACGCGAACGTCTCGATCGGGACCATCTTCTCGCTGCACCGGAAGATCTCGACGGGCACACGCGGCACGCTGGAGGACTGCCTGCAGCCGGGCTACAAGCAGGTCGCTGCAGGGTATGTGGTCTACGGCTCGTCGACCATGCTGGTCTACACGACCGGCGCCGGCGTGCACGGATTCACCCTCGACCCCGCGATCGGCGAGTTCGTCCTCAGTCACCCGGACATCAAGATCCCGCAGCCGAGCCAGCGCATCTATAGCTGCAACGAAGGCAACTACGCCCGCTGGTACGAGCCCCAGCGTCGCCTGGTCGACCACCTCAAGGGGCTTGACGGCCTGAACGACAAGCCGTTCTCCTCGCGCTACATCGGCTCCCTCGTCGCCGACTTCCACCGCACGCTCCTCTACGGCGGCCTCTTCATGTACCCAGCCGACGAGCGCAGCCCGAACGGCAAGCTCCGCCTGCTTTACGAGGTCGCACCGCTCGCGATGATCTGCGAGCAGGCCGGCGGCCGCGCGTCCACCGGCGACCAGGATGTGCTCACCATCGAGCCGACCGAACTGCACCAGCGCACGCCAGTCTACATCGGCTCCAAGGAATTCGTCGATCTTGCGGAATCGTTCGTGGGGCAGGAGCAGGCGTCGGCGGTGACAGCGTCCGCGGACTGAG
>CALKIP010000061.1 GCA_937995995.1 uncultured bacterium | reverse complement strand
GCCCGAATCGGGGCGGTGCTGACGTTTCGCGATCATCATCCATATGATGAGCGAGACCTCCGTCGGATCCGAGACGTTTCGGCTGGTCGGGTGATCGTGACCACGGCGAAGGATGCCGTGAAGCTGGCGCCGCTGGCGCCGGATCTCGAGCTCTGGATTCTCGAGCAGAAGGTGGCCGTCGAGCAGGGCGCAGATGCGCTATCGCGGCTTCTCGACGGTACGGTAGCATGAAGCAGATCGAGACGAGCGTTCTGGCGACTGGCCGTTTCTGTCGCCGCATTGCGATTCCGGAAGGGGCCATCGCCTCCGGCGCGCCCCCGGCGTGTCGTGTCGACTCGCCCGCATCCGGCATCGCGAGCGTCCCGGTTCCGCACGATCCATCACACGGGTGTCCATCCCGGTCACCGCGCCGCGGCCCGGTTCCCACGGGAACCGAAGCGCCGACGGCGCGGTGGTGCATCGTGCGGGGAATGTTCAGCCGTATGGCGGGGCAGCTGGAACGCCACCACGGTGACAGACGACGCGCGCCTGCCGCCCGGTAATACTGCATTACCGGGCAGCGAAACCTTGTCGAAACCGCTCTCCAGGCCTCCCGAAGCGCGCGCGGGTGGCGGGAGGGCCGCGGACCTCCATGACGAAGTGGAGCACCCGCATAACGTCTTGCGCTTCTTCGCGACACGAAGGTGATCGCGAAGATCAGGTAGGAGGCCTGAGGTCGATGCATGGCGCCCAAGTAGTCACTCCGATGACGGATGCGAACGCGAACGCGAACCTTGCCGTCAACGAGGACAATCCCTTTGAAGCGATGATGCAGAGGTTCGATCGAGCGGCTGAGCTGCTTGATCTGGACCCCGGGATTTACCAGATCCTCCGCAACCCGGAGAAGCAGGTCATCACGTCGATCCCCGTGACACTGGACAGCGGCGAGATCGAGGTGTACACCGGGATCCGGGTGCTGTACAACACGTCTCGTGGGCCGGCCAAGGGTGGCATTCGTTTCGACCCTGGCGTGACGCTCGACGAGGTGACGGCACTCGCCGCGTGGATGACGTGGAAGTGCGCGGTCGTGGACGTTCCGTTCGGCGGTGCCAAGGGCGGGGTCATCGTCGACCCGTCGCGACTTTCGCAGAGCGAGATCGAACGGCTGACGCGGCGCTACACGTCTTCGATCCTCGAGGTGCTCGGGCCCGACTCCGACGTTCCGGCCCCGGACATGGGCACGAGCGAGCAGGTGATGGCGTGGATCATGGATACCTACTCCATGCACAAGCGCCACACGGTCAACGCGGTGGTCACGGGCAAGCCGATCGCGCTCGGCGGCTCTCTGGGTCGCCGGGAAGCGACCGGGCGCGGGGTGACCATGGTGGTCAAGGAGGCGCTGCGAGCGCTGGGGATGCCGCTGAGCGGAACCAAGGTCGCGGTCCAGGGATTCGGCAAGGTCGGTGGAGTCGCCGCATCGCTGCTGGAGCAGGAGGGCCTCACCGTCGTCGCGATCGGCGACAAGAGCGGCGGGATCTACAACCCGAACGGGATCTACGTGAGCGAAGCGCTCAAGTGGGTGAGCGAGAACCAGTTCCTGGAGGGCTTCCCGCACGGCGAGCCGATCACCAATGAGGAACTCCTCGAGCTCGAGGTCGACGTTCTGGTTCCCGCGGCGCTCGAGAACGTGATCACTCGCCGCAACGCGCCGAACATTCGGGCGAAGATCATCGCGGAGGGCGCGAATGGTCCGACGACGGCGCCGGCAGACGCGATCCTGGAGGACAAGGGCATCTTCGTGATCCCCGACATCCTGGCCAACGCCGGGGGCGTCACGGTGAGCTACTTCGAGTGGGTGCAGAACCGAGAGGGCTACTTCTGGTCCGAGGACGTGGTGAACCAGCGGCTCCAGGAGGTCATGGTCCGTTCGTTCCACAACGTCCTCGATTACGCTCGTCAGCACAACGTGAACATGCGGACCGCCGCATACATGCTGGCGATCGACCGGGTCTCCTCGGTCCACAGGATGCGCGGTGTGTACGCCTGACCACGCGAGGGCGTGAAGCTACTTGTCGTATCCGTAGGCCGGCCCGGCCGCCTGCTCGCCGAGGCAATCGACGAGTACGAGCGCCGGGCCGGCCGCTACTGGAACCTCGAGACGATCGAGGTTCGAGAGGAGCGTGCAGGGAGGGGGAAGGGCGAGGACGAGGTGCGTGAGGCCGAGTCCCGCCGCCTCCTCGAGCGTGTCCCGGCGGGGTTCGAGCGGATCGTGCTCACCCGGAACGGGACACGCTGGAGCTCGACCGATCTGGCGCGGCACCTGGAGTCACTGGCCGTGACGGCCCATCCGGGTGCCGCGTTCCTGATCGGCGGTGCGGTGGGAATGACGGAAGGTGCGCAGCGACAGGCCGAGCGGCGGCTGTCGCTCTCGCCTCTCACGCTCCCCCACGAGCTCGCTCGGCTGCTCCTGGGCGAGCAGCTCTACCGGGCCGGCACCATCGTCCGGGGCGAGCCGTACCACAAAGCTGTAGGTTGAACGAGGCGCCCCGTGCGCCGTGTGAGAGGGGGTCGTTCTGAACCTCGATATCCGAATCCATGAACTCAAGGGATCCCGGCTGATCCAGGACTACCTGGCGGGAGTGCCGGAAATCCTTTCCTTCTACCGTGGCTCGCCGTGTGACCTGGACTGCTACCGGGCCAAGGTGGCCGAGGTGGACGGTCGCTTCGACAGGGCGCATCGCGCGCGGGTGGCGGAGCTGACCCAGGCGCCGACGCCGGGAGCGGCAGCGAAGCTGGAGGCCGTTGCCGCCGGCAATGGTCTCATCGTGACGACCGGTCAGCAGCCGGGGCTCTTCACCGGCCCACTGTACACGATTCACAAGGCGCTCGCGGCTGTGCGGCTCGCCGCCGCACTCGAGGCGGCGCTGGAGCGGCCGGTCCTTCCGCTTTTCTGGATCGCCTCGGACGACCACGACTGGGACGAGGCGAACCACACCTTCGTGGTCGACGGTCGAAACCAGCTTCAGCGCATCGCGTTGAGCGGCGCACCGAATGCGCCGCCCGTCTCGATGCGCAACCGGCTCCTCGGGCCGGAGGTCGAGGCCGCACTCGACTCGTTCGTCGCGAGTCTGCCGTCGACGGAGTTCGCCGGGCCATTCCTGGAGCGTCTTCGCGAGGCGTACCGGCCGGAACGCACCGTCGCCGCCGCCTTCTCGGATCTCCTCGTGGAACTGCTCTCACCCTTCGACATGGCGTTCGTCGATGGGGGGCAGCCGGGGATCAAGACGGCGAGTGCCGATCTGATTCGGCGCGAGCTGGAAGAGGCCGTCGAACACGAGCGTCTCTTCCGGGAACGGACCGAAGCGCTGGTGGATGCGGGCTACCACGCACAAGTCCCGGCGCTGGATGGCGCGACGAACGTCTTCTACGAGGACGAGCGAGGCCGCGAGCGCATCTTCCGCGAAGGCGGCGACTTCGTCCTGCGCCGGAGCGGTCGGAAGTTCGGGAGGGGCGACCTCCTCACGCGACTTTCCTCGGAGCCCGAGTGCTTCTCGGCGAACGTCGCTCTGCGTCCGGTGGTGGAAAGCGCCATCTTCCCGACGATCGCCTACGTGGGCGGACCGGGCGAGGTGAGCTACTTCGGTCAGCTGGGGCCGCTCTACGATGCGCACGGCGTGGGGATGCCGGTCGTGTATCCGCGCTTCGGCGTCACGATGGTCGAGCGCAAAGTGGCAAAGGTGCTCGACAAGTTCGGTCTCGAGATCGATGCGTTCCGCCAGCCGTCACACGAACTCGCGGCCAAGGTCCTGCGCAACGAGCTGCCCGAGGCGGTGACCTCTGCGATCGGCTCGCTCCGTCTCGAATTGAACGAAGGGTACGCACGCCTGATAGAGGCGGCGAGCGAGATCGACCCGACGCTGAAGGGCCCGCTGCAGAAGGCGCGGAACGCGGGGCACGTCCAGCTCTCGGAGGCGGAGAAGAAGATCGCGCAGCACCTGAAGATGCAGAGCGATCTCGGGCTCGATCAACTCGAGAAGGCCCGCGTCAATCTGTATCCGAACGGCCAGCCACAGGAGCGGGTACTCAATGTGTTTCCGTACCTCATGCGCTTCGGCGTGTCGATGTTGGCGGCCGTTGCCGAGCGAATGGAGGTGGTCCTCGACGCGACCGCTCCGGCCGAGTGAGTCCGGTGGTCATCACGCTTGCCGGTTCCTCGTGATCTCCACTAGCTTGTAGGAATCATGTGGTCCATTGTCGTCGTACTGGCCCTGTTGATCCCGCTGGTCGCGGTGATCCTCGACTCACAGCTCGGACGTGCTCTGGCCGCGCGGCTGGAGCGCGACCGCGCAGTCGGTGGCGCTGCGGATGAGCGCATCGCGGCACTCGAGGGCGAGGTCGACCGACTGAGCCGCGATCTCCTGCGGCTGCAGGAAGAGACCGAGTTCCTGCACAGACTGCTGGAGAACAAGCCGGTGCACGACAAGGAACTTCCCCCCGGTGAGTCGAACGACTGAGGTGGCCGAGACCCCGTCCTCCGCCCGCTCCGCCCGCTGGGTGGCAGCGGGCATTCTTTTGAGCCGGATCACCGGTCTCATCCGCGAGAGCGTGATCGGCTACTACTTCGGCATTTCGCTCTATGCCGACGTGGTACGCACGGCGTTGCGCATGCCGAACGTGCTCCAGAACCTCCTGGGCGAGGGGACGCTGAGCGCGTCGTTCATCCCCGTATATGCCGAGCTCCTCGAGGAGGGGAAGAAGGAGGAGGCCGGCCGAGTTGCGGGTGCCGTCTTCGCGCTGCTCGTGGCCCTCGCCGGCGCTCTCGCGCTGCTCGGCATCTTTCTGGCTCCGGTCCTCGTCTCGATCTTCACGCCCGGATTCGAAGGGCTGCGCAGGGAACTCACGATCCTCGCGATCCGGATCATCTTCCCGATGGCCGGCATCCTGGTTCTGTCTGCCTGGGCGCTCGGAATCCTGAACAGCCATCGCAGGTTCTTCGTCTCCTACGTGGCGCCGGTCGCGTGGAATGCGGCGATGATCGCCGCTTTGTTCTTATTCGGCGGCCGGATCGGGCCCGGGCGCCTGGTCGTGGCCTTCGCCTGGGGTGCGTTGGTCGGTGGGCTGCTTCAATTCGCGGTGCAGCTCCCGTGGGTTTTCTCCCTCGAGCGGCGGCTCCGCGTCTCCCTCGATTTCCGCCTCGAGGGACTTCGCGAGACCGTGCGCAACGCAGTCCCGGCGATCATGGGTCGCGGCGTCGTCCAACTGAGTGGCTACATCGAGGTGTTCCTGGCCTCGTTCGTCTACACCGGGGTGATCGCCACGCTGGGGTACGCCCAGACGCTCTACCTCCTGCCGATCAGCCTCTTCGGGATGTCGATCGCTGCAGCGGAGCTGCCCGAGCTCTCACGGCAGCGGCGCCAGGCGCAGGAGGTCATCCGCAACCGCGTGCGTGGCGCGCTCGAGCGGATGGCGTTCTACGTAGTGCCGTCGGTCGTGGGCTACCTCGTCCTGGGCGACGTCATCATTGCCGCCATCTTCCAGCGCGGCGCCTTCGGCCCCGGCCAGACGCTCGCCACGTACGCCGTGCTCTGCGGGTACACGTTGGGACTGCTGGCATCGACCGGTTGCCGTGTTTTTTCCTCGACCTTCTTCGCGCTCCACGACACGCGAACGCCGGCTCGGATTGCCGCCGCGCGTGTTGCAGTTTCTGCTGCTCTCGGCGGAGGGCTCATGTTTGCGCTCGCACCCCTGCAGCTCGGCGGCGAATCTCTTGGCGCGCTCGGGATCGCGATCGGAGCGGCCGTGGGCTCGTGGTTCGAGTGGGTGCTCCTGCGTCGCGCGCTCCGGCCGCGCGTGGGCGCCGTGAAGATGTCGAAGGCTGTCATCGGGCGCATGATCACGGCAGCCGTGATCGCCGGCGCGGTCGGTAGAGGCATATTCCTGCTCCTGCCCACGATCAATGTGATCGCGACCGCGGTCGCGGTGCTGATCCCGTATGCTGCCACGTATTTTCTCGTGGGAAGTCTGCTGGGCCTCGACCAGGCACGTCAGGTATTGAAGCGGATCGTCGGAGGCGGCCGGCGCTGACCGAGCGGAGGGGGTGGCGAGGCGATGCGGAAACGGTTCCGGCCACGGGGGTACCAACAAGGCGTACGGGCGCCCAGCGCGCCTGCGTCGGAAACCGTTTCGTGAAGTAGGATCAGCAGTGTCAGGCACCGAACTGCAGACCAAGCTCAAACATCTTCCCACGAGCCCGGGCGTATACCTCTTCAAGGACGCCGAGGGCGAGATCCTCTACATCGGCAAGGCCAAGTCACTGCGCCCGCGAGTGCGCAGCTACTTCGCTCGTGGGCAGGACCACTCGCCGAAGACGCGCGAGCTGGTGCGCCGAATCGCGGATGTGGACACGATGGTGGTGGGCTCGGAGGCGGAAGCGCTCCTGTTGGAGGCGAACCTCATCAAGGCGCACCGTCCGCGCTTCAACATCCAGCTTCGCGACGACAAGCGCTATCCCTACATCAAGGTGACGGTCCAGGAGCCATTTCCACGTCTCTTCGTGACGCGGAATCTGGCCAATGACGGGGCGCGCTACTTTGGGCCCTACACGGACGTGGGCCCGCTGCGTCAGGCGCTCGAGGTGATCCGTCGCCTCTATCCGGTTCGGAGCTGCAGCTACGATCTTCCCCGGGAGGCGCCGCGGCGTCCCTGTCTGGACCATCACATCGGACGCTGCCAGGCGCCGTGCGTGGGACTCCAGTCCGAGGAAGACTACAGGGCCATGATCGCCGAGGTGCTGGAGATCCTCACGGGCCACACCGAGGCGGTGCGCGGGCGAGTCGAGCGGCAAATGGCCGAGGCGGCCGAGGCGCTGGATTTCGAGCGCGCGGCCGTGCTGCGCGACGTACTGGCCGGGCTGGACGCCATCGAGCGGCGCCAGCGGATGGCCGACGTGCGCGGAGGCGATCAGGACGTGCTCGGCGTGGCGCGGGACGGAGACTTCGCATGCGCTGTGCTGCTGCGAATCCGCACCGGAAAGCTGCTCGGCCGCGAGGTCGCCTACTTCGAGAACATGGAGGATGAAGGCGACGAGGCATTGCTGGCCACCGCCGTGAGCCGTTTCTACTTCGGCCAGGGCGAGCACGGAACGTCCGACCTACCGCGCGAGATCCTGCTTCCGGGCGACTTCGAGGACCGCGCCCTGGTCGGCGAGCTGGTCGGCGAGGCCGCGGGACACCGCGTGCAGACGCACGTGCCACAGCGTGGCGACAAGCTGCGACTGATCGAACTGGCGAACCAGAACGCACGTCACCTGCTCGAGGAGCGGGCCGTGCTCACGGAGACGGTGCGCGCTCGTGCCGACGACGACCTCTACGCGCTCCAGGAGGCGCTCGGCCTCAAGGTCGTGCCTCGCATGCTTGTGTGTTTCGACATCTCGCATACGCAGGGAACCGAAGTCGTGGGGAGCGCCGTCGTCTTCCAGAACGGCGAGCCGCACAAGGCGGAGTATCGACGCTTCAAGGTGCGTGGCGAGTGGGGCAACGACGACTTCCGCTCTATGGGCGAAGTCGTGGGGCGCTACTTCCGGCGTCGCATCGAGGAGGGGCTGCCGCTACCGGATCTCGCGGTCATCGACGGGGGCAAGGGGCAGCTCGGCGCGGCGGTTGCAGCACTCGAGGAAGTCGGTGCCGGCGAGGTGGCGGTCTGCTCCCTGGCGGAGCGGGACGAGGAGGTCTACCTTGTGGGCCGCTCCGACCCGCTCCGACTGCGCCGGACGAGCCCGGCGCTGCGGCTGTTGCAGTGTGCGCGCGACGAGGCGCACCGCTTCGCACACAGCTACAACCGGAAGCTGCGCCACCGTCGGACGCTA